>JANOVW010000038.1:0-2919 GCA_031417575.1 Rhodoferax sp.
GGTGGCTGGGGGAGCCCGTCACCTTGAACCTGGTGCTGGCGCTGGTATTGGTTACGCTGGGTATCGTTGCCGTGGGTCGTCGCGTCTGACCACGACTTGAACACATTTTTAACCACCAGCCATTGGACAAACCATGACACGTCAACACCGGTTCACCCACCTCTTGTTCGCCGCTTTGTACAGCTGCGTCTTCACCGGCGAGCTGGTTGCACAAACGAATGGGCCTGCCAGCCAACCGCTCACCACAGTTGCCAGTGTCGATTTACCCCGATACCAAGGCACGTGGTACCAACTGGCGCTGGTCCCGAATCGTTTTCAGGCCCAATGCGTGGCCAACACGCGGGCTACCTACGCCTTGCAAGCGGACGGCACGGTGCGTGTCACCAACCAGTGCCGCATGGCAAACGGCCAGGAGTCCGAAGCCATCGGCCAGGCCCGGCCCGCCGCTTCAGCCACCGTAAAGCAAGGCCAATTGGTGCCGCCGCAACTGGAGGTGCGGTTTGCGCCGCAATGGCTATCGTGGTTGCCCATGGTATGGGGCGACTACTGGGTGATTCAGCTGGCTGCCGATTACCGCTACGTGGTGGTCGGCGAGCCCAAGCGTGAGTTTTTGTGGGTTTTGGCGCGCAGCACGTCGTTGACCGATGCGGATTGGATCGCCATCAATACGCGGCTCAAAGAGCAAGGGTATGACCCCGCCCGGCTGGCGCGTGAAAAGCACACGCAATAAAATCAGAGCCTCACGAGGCAGTGGGCGCCAACATCCGGGCGCCAGCCTTCATAGCCAGTAGCCGTTGAAACGGCCCGGCGTTACACCACACCGGCTTGCCGAAGCGCCGCAATTTTGGCGGCGTCCAAACCGAGCTCGGTCAGAACTTCTTGCGTGTGTTCACCCATGGCCGGCGGCGCGCGGCGCAGCACGGGCGGGTTGCCTTTGAGGCGCAAGGGGCTGGCCACGGTAGAAATGCTGGGGGGCGTTGCCGGGCCGGGGCGATCTGCCGCCACGGCTTGTTTGACCCAGATATTGCGGTGCTGCACCTGCACGTCTGCGAACGATTCATCGATGGCGTTGATCGGGCCACAGGGCACGGCTTTGTCTTCCAGCAGTTTGATCCAGTAGGCCGTGGTTTGGGTGGCGGTGACTGCCATGATCAACGGAATCAACACACCGCGGTTGCGATTGCGCGAGGCGACACCTTTGAAGCGCTCATCCTGCGCCCATTCGGGTTTGCCAGCGGCCTCACAAAAACGTGCGAACTGGCCGTCATTGCCGATGGCCAGCAACATTTGGCCGTCAGACGTAGGCACGTTTTGGTAGGGCGCCAGACTGGGGTGCGTGTTGCCCTGGCGGGTGGGCACGGCGCCGGTGTTGAGGTAGCCAATGGCCTGGTTGGCCAACATGGCCATGCCGCAATCGAGTAGCGACATGTCGATGTGCTGGCCTTGGCCGGTTTTGTGGCGGACTTCAATTGCTGCCAATATCGCGCTACAGGCAAATACCCCGGTGAACAGGTCGGTAATGGCGACGCCCACGCGCATCGGGCCCGCGCCGGGCACACCTTCCTGGTGGCCGGTGATGCTCATCATGCCGCTCATGGCCTGAATCATCAGGTCATAACCGGCGCGCGGTGCGTAGGGGCCGTCTTGCCCAAACCCGGTGACGCTGCAATAAATCAGGCGTGGATTGACGGCTTTGAGACTCTCGTAGTCCAGCCCGTAATGCTTGAGCCCGCCCACCTTGAAGTTTTCAACCAGAATGTCACTTTGCGCGGCCAGCTGTTTGATGAGGGCCTGGCCCTCGGCCTGGGCGAGGTCTACCGTGATGGCGCGTTTGTTGCGGTTGGTGGTGTGGAAGTAGGTGGCGTGGGGCGTGGGGTTGCCTTGCGCATCGGGCATAAAGGGCGGGCCCCACTTGCGGGTGTCGTCACCGTCGTTGGGACGTTCTACCTTGATGACATCGGCCCCCAGGTCTGCCAGCATCTGGGCGCAATAAGGGCCTGCGAGTACGCGGGAAAGATCCAGAACTTTGAGGTGGTCCAGGGCGCCGGGGGTGATTGTCATATATGTCTGTATTTACAAATGTATGAAATAAATATATAATAAATAATGGTATTTACTATATTTATAGTATCTTGTTGTGCAACTAATACAATAACAATGATCTGTATTTATCAATATTATTTTTCATAGCCAGATAAATAAGCAAAAATGGGCAATCTGGTGCATTCAATTGGCCCACTTCGAGTCAAATCACATCACTTCAAATCAATTCGCAAAAGCGGCAATCCCCGTCTGTGCGCGACCCAGAATCAATGCGTGGATGTCGTGGGTACCTTCATAGGTGTTCACCACTTCCAGGTTGACCAAATGCCGCGCCACGCCAAACTCGTCGCTGATGCCGTTGCCACCCATCATGTCGCGCGCCAGGCGGGCAATATCCAGCGCCTTGCCGCAGGAGTTGCGCTTCAAAATCGAGGTGACCTCAACTGACACGATGCCTTCGTCTTTCATGCGGCCCAGGCGCAGGCAGCCTTGCAAACCCAGCGTGATTTCGGTCTGCATGTCGGCCAGTTTTTTCTGGATGAGCTGGTTGGCGGCCAGCGGGCGGCCAAACTGTTTGCGGTCCAGCGTGTACTGGCGCGAACGAAACCAGCAGTCTTCGGCCGCGCCCAGCGCACCCCAGGCAATGCCATAACGGGCGCTGTTCAGGCAGGTGAAGGGGCCTTTGAGGCCTTGAATGTCGGGGAAGGCGTTTTCTTCCGGGCAAAACACCCCGTCCATGACGATTTCACCGGTGATGCTGGCGCGCAGGCCCACTTTGCTGTGGATGGCCGGGGCGCTGAGGCCTTTCATGGCTTTCTCCAGAATAAAGCCGCGAATCGGGCCAACCTGGCCGCTGGTCGAAACCTCTTTGGCCCA
>JANOVW010000039.1:0-5698 GCA_031417575.1 Rhodoferax sp.
GGTCATACTCCCACAACGCTTCGGGTTTGATCTGGGCGCGGCCATTGGGGTAAAGCAAAAACGGCGCAATGCGGCTGGCTACCAGGGCACGGCGCCACACCAGCCAGCTTTGCCATACGTTTTCAGGCGGTATGCCCAACGCGGTGGGCGCGACCTCGCAACCCAGGCCTGCCAGGCGCTGCAGGGCTTGCTCACACACGCCCGAAATGCCGTCTTCCAGGGCCAAATAACCGTTCAGATCGCCCAGCCAGCCAATGCGGGTGCGTTTCGCATCTGCCGCTGAGAAGCCGTTTGCCACGCTACTGGCCTTGAAGCCGCCCAGCAAGGCATTATTGGCAATCGACAAGGGCGCGCGCGGGTCGTAGCCCGCTTGAACCTCCAGCAAATGCGCCACGTCTTGCACCGTGCGCCCCATCGGCCCTTCAGTGCCCAGTTGGCTGATAAAGGCATCTTGCACCGGCCACATCGGCACGCGGCCTTGGCTGGGCCTGAATCCAAACACGTTGTTCCAGCCCGCCGGGTTGCGCAGGCTGCCCATGAAGTCGGAGCCATCGGCCACCGGCAACATGCGCGTGGCCAGCGCCACCGCCGCACCGCCGCTGCTGCCACCGGCGGTTTTGGCCAGGTTGTAGGGGTTGCGGGTTACACCAAACACCTCGTTAAAACTGTGTGAACCCAAGCCAAATTCGGGCACATTGGTTTTGCCGATCACGATGCAGCCGGCTGCCTTCATGCGGCTGACCATCAGGTTGTCTTGCTGCGGCACAAAACCGCGTTTGAGCGGTGAACCCATCGAATGGGGAATGCCCGCTGCTTCAGACAAATCCTTGATCGCCTGCGGCATGCCGTGCATCCAGCCCATCGATTCGCCCCGCGCCAATTGCGCGTCCTTGGCATCGGCATCGGCCAACAGCGCCGCCTCATCGCGCAGGCTGACAATCGCATTGACGGCCGGGTTCACCGCCTGAATGCGGGCCAGATA
Organism: Rhodoferax sp.; assembly: GCA_031417575.1. Taxonomy (GTDB): domain Bacteria; phylum Pseudomonadota; class Gammaproteobacteria; order Burkholderiales; family Burkholderiaceae_C; genus JANYCG01. The sequence continues at coordinate 983 of JANOVW010000039.1, forward strand.
GGCCTGCATCACCTCGCGGCACGAGACCGTTTTCGAATGAATGGCAGCAGACAGCGCCGTGGCGCCAAGATCGGTGATGGCGGTGGCCGTAGCAGGTGTAGTCATGCTGAATCATCGCCGAATTTGCGCCAGGCCGCGCTGCCCGGTCACGCGAAAAACCGCGTAAAGCCGCCTTGAAAACCGTTCTATAGTCGCACCCATGACTTTTTTGGCACTCGACATTGGCAACACCCGCCTGAAATGGGCGATTTACGAAGCCGCCGCGCCTGCCGCCCGTGTTTTGGCGCAAGGTGCCGAATTTCTGGAAAACATCGACAAACTGGCCGACGGCCCCTGGGCCGAGTTGGCCGCGCCCAACTGCATGTTGGGCTGTGTGGTGGCGGGCGACGGCATTCGCCTGCGCGTGCAAGAACAAATCGAGCAAGTGCCCGGTTGGGACATTTCACCCCGTTGGGTCGTGGCCAGCGAAGCCGAAGCCGGCATTGAAAACGGCTACGACTACCCCACCCGCCTGGGTGCCGACCGCTGGGTGGCCATGATCGGTGCCTGGCACCGCATGCGCGCCACCGGCCCGAATCGGCCCCTGGTGGTGGTGATGGTGGGCACGGCGGTTACGGTAGAAGCCATCAACGCCGACGGTAAATTTATGGGCGGCTTCATCTTGCCCGGCCACGGCATCATGCTCAAGGCGCTCGAATCCGGCACGGCCGGTTTGCATGTGCCCACCGGCGAGGTGGTTACCTTCCCCACCAACACCAGCGACGCGCTCACCAGCGGCGGCACCTTCGCCATCGCCGGCGCGATTGAACGCATGGTGCAACACGTGCGCCGCCACTGTGGCGCTGAACCCGTCTGTTACATGACCGGCGGCGCCGGCTGGAAAATGGCCCCCGCCATGAACGTGGCCTTTGAACTGGTCGACAACCTGATTTTTGACGGCCTGCTGGAAATTGCAGCGCACCGGGCGCGGGCCTGATTCCATTTTCAAATCATTGCTGTAGGTCGTTATGCCTCCTAGCCGTGCTAAAGCACCGTCTTCGTCGGCACGCCTACTACACCAATGATTTGAAAATGGAATAAACCGGACCGGGGACTCAAGCCGCCGGGCCGGTCAGCCCCGAAACCGCCTGAAACATCGCCTGGCGCGATTGCGCGATGATCTGGCCCTTCCAGGCATCGGCGTCGGTATAGAACGCTTCCAGCAACTGCTGCTTGATCTGCCGGGCCTGCTCTGCGGGGGCTTCGGGGTGCTGGTGCAACCAATGCTCGGCACGCAGCGCCTCAGCCACTTGCATCATGGGCAGGGTGCCAAACTCCAGCGCGATGCCGGTGTATTCGGCCTGTGGGCATTCGTCGGCGACCGCCCCAACCATCAGGCCGGTGAGCAGCGCCGAGGTCGAAGAGCCGTCGTAAATCGACGTCACCGGTGTCTGGTCGCCACCATCCCACCAAGCGCGGGTACGGGCCAGGCGGACTGGGTCATCGCTGGAGGCAAAAATGCGCTCACCCATGCCGCTGGGGCCCAGGCCGGTGTGCAGGTCTATCCAGCCGATGCGCCGGGCCTGTTGGCCGTGGGCGCGCAACACGCCGCGCAAGGTGGTATTGCTCCAGGTCGGGGCGATGCCGCCGTAAAACAGGCCACCGGCAAAGGCGTGCTGGCCGCGCGTCATGGCGGCTTGGTAGGCGGGCATGCCCCGGGTCTGGATGTAATTTTGAATAGCCGCCTGGTTCTCTGGCCCAGGCGGCCAATCACGCGGTAAAAACAGCTCGGCCAGCTCGGCGTAGGGGCCGTTCACTGGCAGCGGTTTGGAGAAATCCTGAAAGTTGCGGTTCAGATCGACGTTTTCGTGGGTCACCCGGCGAATGTGCGAAAACCCATACGGGTTCAGCGCATGAACGTAAAGCACCGCCACCCCTTTGCTTCGGGCCAGTTCCAGCCATTCGGCATCATGCGTGGCAAACACCTGCACGCCGCTGCCGCAGAAACCTTCCACACCGTGGCAGGCGCTGCTCACAATCAGCAAATTAGCCGCATTGGCCGGTCCGCTGCGGGCCACGTCCATCGCCAACACTTCGCCATCGCGCCCTGGCAGAGGGTGCAGATGCGATTCAATGGCCAAGCCCGCCGTGGCAGCGCCCTCCAAAAACTTGACGCGGGCCTCGGCATAACTGGCGCTAAACGCCTGCGGGATGGCGATCATGCGTTGGCTAGCCGATCAGGCCGCACGCACGGAAGTCGGTGCCTTGAACCAGGCCTCGGCCAGTTCCACCCAGTAGGTAGCACCCAACGGGATCAGTTCGTCATTGAAGTCGTAGCTGGGGTTGTGCAACATGCATGGCCCGGCCCCGTGGCCCATGTCGCGGTGGCCGCCCTCGCCATTGGCGATGAACACATAAGCACCCGGTTTGGCCTGCAGCATGTACGAGAAATCTTCTGCGCCCATGGTGGGCTCTTGAACTTCAACGTTATCACTGCCAACAATGCCGTTCATCACCTGGCGGCAAAACGCGGCTTCGGCGGCAGCATTGATGGTGGGCGGGTAGTTGCGTGAAAACTCGAAATCGCAGGTGACGCCAAACGCCGCACAGGTGTGTTCAGAAATCTCCTGCATGCGTTTTTCGATCAAATCGAGCACCTCCACCGTGAAGGTGCGCACTGTGCCTTGCAACTCACAGCTGTCGGGGATGACATTGGTGGCTTCGCCCGTGTGGATCATGGTGACCGAAATCACACCGGCGTCAATCGGCTTTTTGTTGCGGCTGATGATGGTCTGAAAGGCCTGCACCATCTGGCAGGCCACCGGCACCGGGTCCAGCCCCAAATACGGCAGCGCCGCGTGTGCGCCTTTGCCATGGATGGTGATTTTGAATTCATTGCTGGAAGCCATCACCGGCCCAGGGCTCACGGCGAATTTACCCATCTGCGGGCCCGGCCAGTTGTGCATGCCAAACACCGCGTCCATCGGGAATTTCTCAAACAGCCCGTCTTTGATCATCTCGCGCGCCCCACCGCCGCCCTCTTCGGCCGGCTGAAAAATCACGTACACCGTGCCGTCAAAATTGCGGTTTTTGGCAAAGTGCTGCGCCGCCGCCAGCAGCATGGCTGTGTGGCCGTCGTGGCCGCAGGCGTGCATCTTGCCGGCATGTTGGCTCGTGTGCGCGAAGGTATTAAATTCCTGCATGGGCAGTGCGTCCATATCAGCGCGCAGGCCAATGGCACGCTCTGAGGTGCCATTTTTGATGATGCCCACGACGCCCGTGGTGCCCATGCCCCGGTGGATGGGGATGCCCCAGGCCGTCAGCTGCTGGGCCACCACATCAGAGGTGCGTTTTTCTTCAAAACACAACTCCGGGTGCGCATGGATGTCGCGGCGAATAGCCGCAATGCTGGCCGCCTGGGTAACGATGGAATCAATGGTTTTCATGTGAGGTCTCCTGTGCCCCACAGTCTAAACCGGTTGCGGCTGTTCTGTCTCTTGGGGGAATTACCGTTTAACGTGCTCAATTCACCGATTTTCTCGGACGGCCGCATGATAGAGAAACCACGGGTTACTTTGTGGCGGACGCGCCAGAGACAGCCCAAGGCGGATGCGTACGTGTCACCCGCCGCAACAACCGGTTTTTCGCCTTGCTTGGGCCGGTGCGCGCGGCTCCGTCTTAACCTCCCGCATCCGCCTTGGGCTGCCTCTGGCGCTTGTGGGTGTTTTTGGGGCGGTTTACCATCGACACCATGAATGCTTCCGCCGTTGCCAATATTGCCGCCACCCATACCGTGCTGGGCGCTTGCCCGCACGATTGCCCGGACACCTGTTCGCTGGTGACCACGGTGCGCAACGGTATCGCCATCAAGGTGCAGGGCAATGCCAACCACCCGCAAACGGGTGGCGTTTTGTGCAACAAGGTGTCGAAATACACCGAACGCACTTATCACCCGCAGCGGCTGCTTTACCCTCAAAAGCGCGTTGGGCCCAAGGGCAGCGGGCAATTTGAGCGGGTGAGCTGGGAAGCGGCCTTTTCTGACATTGCGCAGCGCCTGAAAGCCATTGCCGCCAACGGGCCACGCGGTGCAGAGGGCATCCAGCCCTACAGTTATGCGGGCACCATGGGCCTGGTGCAGGGTGAGGCCATGGCCATGCGGTTTTTTAACCAACTGGGTGCGGCGCAACTCGACCGCACCATTTGTTCTGCTGCCGGCGGCGAGGCGTTGATTCAAACGCTGGGTGGCAAAGTGGGCATGAAGGTCGAGTTTTTTACGGAATCGAAATTGATTTTGATCTGGGGCAGCAACGCCATTGCCAGCAGCCTGCATTTTTGGCGCTATGCGCAGGAGGCCAAACGCCGGGGTGCCAAACTCATTTGTATTGACCCCCGCAAAAGCGAAACCGCCGACAAATGCCACGAACACATCGCCCTGCTGCCGGGTACCGATGCCGCGCTGGCCTTGGGTGTGATGCATGAGCTGATAGCCCACGATTGGCTGGATCATGATTACATCGCCCGCCATACCGGGGGCTGGCCGCAACTGCGCGAACGTGCCTTGTTGTGGCCGGCCGAACGAGCCGCGCAGGTTTGCGGAATTTCGCCCGAACAAGTGCGTAACCTGGCCCGCGATTACGGCCAGGCCTTTGCCAAAGGTGAGCCTGCGGCCATTCGGCTGAACTACGGCTTGCAACGGGTGCGCGGCGGAGGCAATGCGGTGCGTGCCATCGCGTGCCT
>JANOVW010000040.1:0-9642 GCA_031417575.1 Rhodoferax sp.
GAGAACTGGGTGGAAAGTGAGGTGTCCTTGGGCAGGACTTGAGAGTACGCTGGCACCAACAACACGTCGTCGAAGGTGAGCGCTTTGCCGAGTAGGCGCATAACTGAGGCTCCAAAAGCCCGATTGTATCTTTCGCCCCCACAGTCGCTCACTGCGTGTGGCTCCTTGCCCCCCGAGGGGGCGCCTTTTGCCTGGGGGCGGCCCGGCGGCAAAACATCACCCCCACACTCCACCGTTCCACGGGTTGATGCTGGATTTGTGGAAATGGCTTGTTTTGTGTGCCCAATAAAACGATTGGTTTCAGTCAACCGTTGGACGGTTTGTAGCGTTTGACTCATACAGCGCTAAACTTCACTCATGACGTTCAAGTTCATTGCCAGGATCGTTTTGTTTTCCCTCGCCTGTATGGCTACTGCCGCACAGGCGCAGTGGCAATGGCTGGATAAAGATGGAAAACGGGTCTTTAGCGACCGGGCGCCGACGGCCGATGTGCCTGACAAGAACATCTTGAAACGGCCCGGACGCCCGGCCAACGCGCAACCCGGGGCGCAAGCCGAAACGCCTGCAGGTGCGGGCGCGCCTGCTGTTACCGCAAGTGGCGTTGCGGCTTCCACAGCCACTGGCAACGTGATCAAGCTGCCCGGCGCCGACAAGGAACTCGAAGCACGCAAAAAAGCTGCCGCCGATCTGGAAGCGGCCAAACGTAACGCCGATGAAGAGCGTGTAGCCAAAGGCCGGGCCGAGAATTGCAGCCGTGCCAAGCGCGACAAAAACACGGTCGATTCTGGTGTACGTATGGCCCGAACCAATGACAAGGGCGAACGTGAAGTGTTCGACGACGCCATGCGGGCGGCAGAAAGCAAACGCCTGAAAGACATCATGGACGCCGACTGCCGCTAATAACCCGCTTTGGCACCCGCGCGTTTGTTGGCAAACAGGCCTGCCTTGGCCGCCCCTTGTTTGTTAAACCGTTCTCTCCTGGCGGTTTTGGGGTCAACCGTGAGTGGCCGATAAATTTCAACCCGATCGCGGTCACGCAATGGCTGAAGCAGGCCGGTTTTTTTGCCCCAAATGCCAACCGATGGCGTGCGCGTGAGGCCGGCAGATAGCCTTGCAGACGCATCCAGACGTTCTAGCGCGTCAGCCACGGTTGCACCGAGGGGAAGTTCCAGGTGCAACTCAAAGTATTCCCGAGCGGCAGCTGACCAGGCCACCGTAATTCTCAAGATTGGCTGGCCGCCTGGTGCGTTTGGTGCGCTCGATTCCCGGTTTTGAGCCAGGGTCATTCAGCCCGCTCCATAGACCTTTTGAGCCCGCTTGACAAAGGCATCGACCAGGCTGGAGGCAACACCATCAAATACCGGCGCTACCACCGCTTGCAGCGCACTGCTGTCAAAACCATAGGTTAACGAAAAAAATATTTTGCAGGCCCGTTGTTGTGCCTTGCCAACCGGCAAGAATCGCCATTCGCCCTGCAGGTTGGAGAATGGGCCATCCACCAGTTGCAGCGTGACCCGTTGGCCTTCAACATGTGTATTTCGGGTGGTGAAGCGTTGCCGCAACGCGCCCATCGAAAGACCCAGTTCAGCGGTCATGCCATCCGCGTGACTTGAAAGAATGGTGGCATGGTCACACCAAGGCAGAAACTGGGGGTAATCGGCCACGTCGGTGACCAGATCAAACATTTCTTGTGCGCTGTACCAAATCAGGACAGTTTTCTCAATGGTTTTCATAAAATGCGTAGGCAGGTCGAATTGTAAGCAAGCCTTGTTTGCGCCCGACCCGCCTCCACCTTTGATTCATGGCTAAATCCCCTGCTCCGACTGCTCCTGCTTCAGCTTCCCGATCTGCATCCAAATCCGACGCTGCGCCGGGCACCAAAAAGGCCGCCCGGCCGGAACCCAAAAACACCCGGATTGCTGACAACAAAAAAGCTGCCTACAACTATTTTTTTGAGGAAAGACTGGAAGCGGGTTTGGTGCTCGAAGGCTGGGAAGTCAAATCGCTGCGTGAAGGCAAAGTACAGCTGACCGATGGATATGTCGTGATCCGGGAAGGCGAAATGTTCATCATTGGCCTGCAAATCAACCCGCTGGGTAGTGCATCGACGCATATCAGCCCCGACAAGCAGCGCACCAAAAAGCTGCTGATGAAAAAAACGGAGATCAGGCGACTCTCAGCCAAAGTGGAGCAAAAAGGCTACACCCTGGTGCCGATTAACCTGCATTGGAAAAACGGCAAGGTGAAGTGTGAAATTGCCTTGGCCAAGGGCAAAGCTGAACATGACAAACGCGACACCATCAAAGACCGTGAAGGCAAACGCGAGGTTGAACGTGCCATGAAAAGCAGCAAACGTTAAGCGCCACAACCGATTGCGGCGTTAAACTTTTTTCCCGAGCAGATGATGGGGCAACAGGATCAGGTACGTTTGGCCCAGGCCACTATTTCATTGCCGGCCAGCGCCGCAATTACAACCGCCCCGCCCACCAACACCCGTGAGTCCGGCGCTTCGTTGGCGCCTAACCATGCCAGCCCAATGCCAAAGGGAACCTCGAGCAACGCCAGCAAAGACACTTCGGGAGCCTTGAGCACTTTGGCGCACCACACCGATAACACGCAGGGAACAGCCAACTGGTAGAAGCCCAGGCCCCCCAACTGAAATATGTCATGGGAAGTGGCTTGAAGCGGCCAGGCCAGAGGCAGCATGATGAGGCTGGACAATACCGCCCCAACCATGACGGCGGGCATCAAATCGACATCATGGCCCTGCGCGTGGGCGTGCTGGGTGAGCGTCCAGTTGGCGGCACCGGCTAACGGCACGGCTAACGCGATCACCGTTCCCAACAAGTGGCCGCCAGAAACCTGAGAGGCAAACATCCAGGCAATGCCACAGCCCGCCACCACAATTGCCACCCAAGTACGAACCGGCAGCTTTTGTCCAATAAATGCCCGTGCAAACAGGGCGGTTACCAGCGGCCCGATGGACAGCGTCACCAACACGTTGGCAACCGAGATGAGTGTTAGCGCCAGCATGTAAAAGGTGAACATGCAGCACCAGAACAAACCCGAAAGCCAAAAGGTTTTATCTGCCTTGAGCAGGCTGCTGAAAACGCCACGGCCTTTGAACAGCGGCAAAATAACCACTAACGAAAGTACGGTAAAGGCGCTGCGCCAAAACGTCACCTCAAACGAGCGGGCCGCTTCCAGATGACGTGTGACCACCCCTGCCGTTGCCCACAGCAGCGTAACAACGACCATCAGCAAAACCGCTCGGTTATGCGTTAAGCGCACCGATCAGGCCCCCGGCTCATCTTGGGTTACAGAACTTCAGGTCAAACCAGCCCGCGCCCGGCCTTTTTACGGTCACTCTCGGACAAATGCCGCTTGCGCAAGCGAATGGATTTGGGCGTGATTTCGACCAGTTCGTCGTCTTCAATAAACTCAACGCCATACTCCAGCGTGCATTCAATCGGCGGTGTGATCTTGATGGCGTCTTCTTTGCCGCTAACGCGGAAGTTGGTCAGTTGCTTGGTGCGGGTAGCGTTAACTACCAGGTCGTTTTCGCGGCTGTGGATGCCGACAATCATGCCCTCGTAAACCGGGTCATTGGCGCGCACAAACATACGTCCCCGGTCATCCAGCTTGCCCAGGGCGTAGGTGAAAATTTCACCAGCATCCATTGATATCAACACGCCGTTTTTACGACCGCCAATGTCGCCTTTGTGCGCCTCGTAACCATCAAAAATGTTGGAAATGAGGCCAGAACCACGGGTCAGGTTCAGGAATTCATTGGTGAAACCAATCAACCCCCGGGCTGGAATGCGGTATTCCAGCCGTACGCGGCCACGACCGTCGGGCTCCATATTCACCAATTCGCCCTTGCGCTCACCCAGCGCTTGCATCACGCCGCCCTGGTGTTGGTCCTCAATATCGACTGTCACCATTTCGATGGGTTCGTGTTTTTCACCGTTCACATCGCGCAGCACCACGCGCGGCTTGGAAACAGCCAGCTCATATCCTTCACGCCGCATGTTTTCCAGCAGGATGGTCAGGTGCAATTCACCCCGGCCCATGACTTCGAAAATACCTTCTTCACCAGTCTCTTTGACTCGTAATGCCACGTTGTGTTGCAGCTCTTTTTGCAGGCGGTCCCAAATCTGGCGGCTGGTGACATATTTGCCTTCGCGGCCGGCCAATGGGCTGGTATTGACGCAAAAATTCATGGTCAGTGTGGGCTCATCCACCTTGAGCATGGGCAGAGGCATCGGTGTCACGGGGTCAGTAATCGTGACACCAATACCGATATCTGCCAGGCCATTGATCAGGACGATTTCGCCTGGGCCTGCATCGGTGGTTTGCACGCGCTCCAAGCCTTGGAAGGTCAATACCTGATTGATGCGCCCTTTGACGGCTTTGCCATCAGGCCCTTCCATCACCACCACGTCCATCATCGGACGAACGGTACCTTGGCTGATGCGCCCAACACCAATGCGGCCCACGAACGTTGAAAAATCAAGCGCGGATATTTGCAATTGCAAGGGTGCATTTGGGTCGCCCTGCTGGTGCGGCACATGCTCCAGGATGGTATTGAACAGGGCCGACATGTCGGGGCCCCATTGCTCGCCCTGCCCGCCTTCTTCCATGGACGACCAGCCGTTGATGCCCGAGGCATACACCACAGGAAAATCGAGTTGCTCATCTGTCGCACCGAGTTTGTCGAACAAATCGAACGCGGCATTGACGACGTGCTGTGGGCGCGAGCCAGGTTTATCGACCTTGTTAACGACCAGAATCGGCTTCAAACCCAAAGCCAGGGCTTTTTTGGTGACAAAGCGGGTCTGCGGCATCGGGCCTTCTTGCGCATCGATCAGCAGCACCACACCGTCAACCATGGAGAGTGCGCGCTCAACCTCACCGCCAAAGTCGGCGTGGCCGGGGGTGTCCACAATGTTGATGTGGGTGCCTTCCCAGGTCACCGCACAGTTTTTGGCCAAGATCGTGATACCCCGCTCTTTTTCAATCGCGTTGTTGTCCATCACGGTGTCGACAATTTTTTCATGCTGTGCAAAGGTGCCAGATTGGCGTAGCAACTGATCCACCATGGTGGTTTTGCCGTGGTCCACGTGGGCGATGATGGCGATATTGCGTATTTGTTGATGGCTCATGGTTCACTTTCTAAAATCTGGAGGATCACTGTTTCTTTAATGGCATTGAGCTGCCAGTTCGGCGGGTTTTCCGTCAGGAAGGCTTTGTTTTTGCTCGTGCGTCTGCTGTTTGATCTGGCTGATTTCAACCGGGCTCAACAAGCGGCTGGGAATCAACTCGCCAGCGGCGATATGCCCAGAACCCAGCAAACTGCCAGATTGCGCTTCGTATACCGCAGCTGCCGATGTGTTTGCCCAAGCTCCACGTCGACGCAGGCCGCTTAAAAACCGACCAGCATTGTCGTTGTCCAACGTGACAGTTGCATGGGATGCCAACAGGGCTTCAACCGGCAGCAGCAGAGCCATTCGTTGTTCTTCTGTCATGGCCAGCAGGTCATCCAACGTGACCGCTTGCATGACTGAAAACTGGCCAGTGGCGGTACGGCGCAACGCAGTTAGATGCGCGCCGCAGCCCAAGGCCTCACCAATGTCCTCGGCCAGCGTGCGGATATAGGTGCCCTTGCTGCATTTTACTATGATTTGTAGAGCTAACTTGTCATTATCTACATGAACGAGATCGACTTTTAACTCATGAATACTGACTTGGCGGGCTGCACGATCAATTTCGATGCCTGCCCGGGCATATTCGTACAGCGGTTTGCCATCTTTTTTGAGGGCGCTGTACATCGGTGGCGTCTGTGAAATCTCGCCAGAGTAGGTTTTGCAAACTTCTGCCAGCGCGGTTTCTGTTACGTTGACGGGCCGGGTTTGAATCACGTCACCTTCGGCATCACCCGTACTGGTCTTAATCCCCAGCAGCGCGGTTGCGGCATAAGTTTTGTCTGCGTCGAGCTGCAATTGGCTGAACTTGGTCGCAGCCCCAAAACACAGAGGCAAAACACCGGTCGCCAACGGATCCAAAGTGCCCGTGTGTCCAGCTTTTTCTGCCCGCAGCAACCACTTGACTTTTTGCAACGCATCATTGCTGGACAAACCCAACGGCTTATCCAGCAACAGCACCCCATGCACGGGGCGCCTGGTGACCCGTGCACGAGGCGTATTCGTCATGTCAGTCGTCGTTCTTGGAACGCGAAGCAATGGCCTGCGCGATCAGTGCGTTCATGTCGGCGGCGCGCTCGGGTGTACGGTCATAAACGAAATGCAAGGTTGGCACCGTGTGGATGTGCAGTCGCTTGAAGAGACCTGAACGCAAAAAACCCGCAGCTTGATTCAACCCCTCGGCACATTGCTCGATGTTGCCATTGAGCACGCTGAAAAACACTTTGGCGTGGGCGTAATCGGGCGTTACTTCAACCGCCTGCAGCGTGACCATACCCACCCGCGGGTCCTTCAGTTCACGGGCGATCAGGTGCGTCAGATCGCGCTGGATCTGATCGGCCACCTGGAAGGCGCGGTTGGGGGTTGCAGCTTTTCTTTTGGGCATCAACAAATGGGCTGTCAGGCCAAGGTACGCGCCACTTCCTTGATCTCAAAGAACTCCAACTGATCACCTTCGGAGATGTCGTTGTAGTTCTTGATATTCAAGCCACACTCAAACTGCTCTTTGACTTCGCGCACATCGTCTTTGAAGCGTTTGAGTGATTCGAGTTCGCCCGTGAAGATGACCACGTTGTCGCGCAGCAAGCGAAGGCGCGCACTTCTGCGGACAACACCGCTGGTAACCATACAACCGGCAATGGAGCCGATTTTGGACACCTTGAACACCTGGCGAATTTCGGCAGTGCCGATGACTTCTTCTTTCTTGTCTGGGGTGAGCATGCCCGACATGGCCAGTTTTAGTTCGTCAACCGCGTCATAAATGATGTCGTAATAACGAATGTCAACACCGTTATTCTCTGCCAGCTTGCGTGCGCCAGCATCAGCACGGGTGTTGAAACCAATGATGACTGCTTTGGAGGCAATGGCCAAATTGACATCGGATTCGCTGATGGCACCCACCGCCGAGTAAACCATTTGCACCTTGACTTCGTCGGTCGAGAGCTTGAGCAAGGATTGCGCGAGCGCTTCCTGCGAGCCTTGAACGTCGGCCTTGATGATGATGGGGATATTTTTGGCAGAACCTCCGGTTCCCATGTCCGAGAACATGTTTTCCAACTTGGCTGCCTGTTGCTTGGCCAATTTGGTGTTGCGGAACTTGCCGGCACGGTAAGTGGCGATTTCACGGGCACGACGCTCGTCAGACATCACCATGAACTCGTCGCCCGCTTGCGGAACTTCGGTCAGACCCTGAATCTCGACCGGAATCGACGGACCTGCAGTCTTGATGGCTTTGCCGTTTTCATCCAGCATGGCGCGAACACGGCCAAAAGTCTGGCCAGCCAACACGACATCGCCGGTTTTCAGGGTGCCTGATTGCACCAGAATGGTGGCAACCGGGCCACGGCCCTTGTCCAAACGGGCTTCAATCACCAGCCCTTTTGCCATGGCATCGACCGGTGCGCGCAGTTCGAGCACTTCGGCCTGCAGCAGCACTTGCTCCAGCAGGGCATCAATTCCCGCGCCCGTTTTGGCAGACACCGGAACAAAGGGCGATTCACCACCAAATTCTTCGGGCACCACCTCTTCCACCACCAGCTCGTTTTTCACACGCTCGGGGTTGGCATCGGGTTTGTCGATCTTGTTAATCGCCACCACAATCGGCACGCCAGCTGCTTTGGCGTGTTTGATGGCCTCTTTGGTTTGCGGCATAACGCCGTCATCGGCGGCCACCACCAAAATGACGATATCGGTTGCTTTGGCACCGCGGGCACGCATCGCGGTAAACGCTTCGTGACCCGGGGTATCCAAAAAGGAGACCATACCGCGTGGTGTTTCGACGTGGTATGCGCCGATATGCTGGGTAATGCCACCGGCTTCGCCCGAAGCCACCTTGGCCCGGCGAATGTAATCCAGCAACGATGTTTTGCCGTGGTCCACGTGACCCATGACTGTGACGACCGGTGCACGCGGCAGTGATACTGCACTGGTTTGTTGCACTTCGTCGTCGGTAAATGCTTCCGGGTCGTCGAGCGACGCGACGATGGCTTTGTGGCCCATTTCCTCCACAAGAATCATCGCTGTGTCTTGGTCCAATGGCTGGTTGATCGTGACCATCTGGCCCAGCTTCATCAGGTGTTTGATCACCTCTGATGCCTTGACCGACATCTTGTGGGCCAATTCAGCCACGGTGATGGTTTCGGGCACGTGCACTTCGATGATGCGGTTTTCAACCGGAGCCTGGTTTTGCGGTTGATCGTCACGGTCGCGGTCATTGCCCCGTTTACCCCGTGCGCCTGATCGCCAGTTGTTGCTGCGACCAGCGGAATTGGTGTCGCCGCGTGTCGGGATACCTTTCTTTTTGGCCGGATCACCCGCCCAACTGCTGGAGAGTTTGGCTGATTTGACTTCTTTTCCGGCACCGCCTGCAGGTGCTGCCGTACCCGGCGCACCGGGGCGTGCAGGCCGGGCCGCAGCGCCAGCGGCGGGTTTATGCAAAGTGCCTTTTTTAGCGGCATCGGCACCGGCCTTTGCGGCAGGTTTGACTTCTTCGACCTTCTTGGGTGGAGGCGGCGGCGGTTTTTTGGCCGGAGCCGACATCATCAGGCGAATGGCAGCAGCCTCGGCTTCGGCCTTGCGACGCCGGTCACCCAGATCAGCTGCGCGGGTAGCCTCTTCTTGCGCGCGCACCTTGGAGTCTGCCACCGCCTTGGCGCGGGCATCTTCCTTGGCGGCCTGGGCTGCCGCTTCGGTGGCTTCAGCCTGAACATTGGCGGCGGTATGCGCGGCCTGCTCAACTTCATCCCGCACTTCGGCCGCCGACGCAGCAACCGCGGCCTTCTTCAGGGCCTGCTGTTCTGCTATCTGCCGGGACTCGATTTCAGCCGCTTCACGGGCGCGTGCATCCTGTTGTTCGCGCTCCAGTCGACGCGCAGCCAGTTCCTCTTCCTGACGGCGAATCAGCTCGGCTTGTCGACGGGCATCTTCTTCACGGCGCGCCAATTCGGCACTGTCCAGGATGGGTTGCGCAAGCGCTGGTGCTTCTTCCAGCTCGGGCGCGTTTGGCTCAACTGACGCTTCTGCGCCATCTTCACGGCGCACAAAGGTACGAACCTTTTTGGTAACGACCGGAATGATCCGCGCCTTGCCGGTGGCATCAGCTTGTTTGATTTCAGAGGTGGACTTTTTGCCCAATGTGATTTTTTTGCGCTCAGGGCTGGCCGTGCCATGGCTGGCCTGCAAATGGCTTAACAGCCGGTGCTTGTCCGCATCGGTCAGCTTGTCGGTGTCAGCCAATTTGCTGACACCGGCGGCCTGAAGCTGCTCAAGCAGCGTGGCGGTTGATTTTTTGAGTTCGGATGCAAACTCGGCGACTGTGGTGCTTGACATGTGTTGTGTAACCTTTTTTCATGACCATTACGCTTGAGGGGCAGCTTCATTGGTAAACCAATGTTCGCGGGCCTTCATGATCATGGTTTTGGCATCGTCTTCCGACTGGCCG
>JANOVW010000041.1:0-10057 GCA_031417575.1 Rhodoferax sp.
TTCAGGTGGCAAACCAACCGGCTTCAAGTTGTGTATTGGCCACCCGTGGGAATGGTTTGCCATGGTCAAAGCCATGCTGGAAACCGGCATCACGCCAGATTTCATTGTGGTGGACGGCGGCGAAGGCGGAACCGGTGCAGCACCCCTGGAGTTCACCGATCATGTGGGTGTTCCGCTGCAAGAAGGGCTGCGCCTGGTCCACAACACCTTGATTGGGGCAGGCCTGCGCGGGCGCATCAAGATTGGCTGCGCTGGCAAGGTCATCAGCGCGTTTGACATCGCCCGCCTGATGGCGTTGGGCGCTGACTGGTGCAACAGCGCACACGGCTTCATGTTTGCCCTGGGTTGCCTGCAAGCGCAAACCTGCCACACCGGGCACTGCCCCACCGGCGTATCCACACAAGACCCGGTGCGGCAAAAAGCACTGGTAGTGGGAGACAAGGCACAGCGCGTTTACAACTTTCACCAGCAGACCTTGCACGCACTCAAGGAAATGGTGCAAGCCGCCGGTCTGCAACACCCCAAGGACATCACGGCAGACCACATTGTGCGCAGGGGCAGTGATCAAAAAGTGCAGCTGCTGGCGCAAGCCATCCTGACCCAAATGCCGCCCGGTGCCTTGCTCCAAAACGATTTGAGTGCGTTGTCGCCCATTTACGCCCTGTATTGGCCAACCGCGCAAGCGCAGAGCTTTGTCGTCAGGTCTGTTGTGTGAGAATGGACGGCACCAACATCGGCAGCGCCGGGGTGAACTCGGGCATGACGCGCGCCGACAACCGCGCCAACCGCTTGGCCATACACAAAACCGCCTTGTCTTTGCTGACCAACACGGTTTGATGCGCCACGGCCAGGTCGATGAATTTTTGGTCGTCGGCATCTTTGCAGGTATAGGAGGCCTTTTGCGCTTCGGGTTGCAGCAAGGCCTGGGCATCGAATCGCGCCAAAATTTCACCCGCCGACCGACCGACTTGCAGCAGTTTGGCAGCGATGTGCGGGTACGCCAATACCAGGCGCAGTTCATCTCGCATGGGTAGTGTCGCGAACCATTGGCATTGACCCGATTGCAGACTTTGGCGCAAGGCTGCGGTTCGTGCATCCTGAAAAACAAACAAATCCAGCACAACATTGGTGTCGATCACCACCTTCATCACAGGCCCTGATACGTCGCTTGGCTGCAAACGCTCAGGCCTCGGGCGTGGCCACAGGAGTGCGCCGTGCAGTGATGTCAAACTTGAACATCCGGCATTCAATCGGCCCGTTCCACAAGGGTACGCGGCGGCTTTCTTTCATGCGCATTTTGCCGGGCAGCTTCAGATCAGGTGTCAATAACCAGCCCGTCCAGCCCGCGAAATGGGTTTTCCAATGGGTTGCCAGCTGGCTGAAAAATTCACTGCTGTCGTGTCCCGCCATGTGGTCACCGGCTGGCGATTGTGGCAGCTCGCGGGCGCCAAACCGGCCTGATTCGTCACCAGCCACGCCGGCCACAGCAATCCGCTCGCCATACGGCGGGTTCAACAACATCAAGCCCGGTGTCGCGCAGGGCGGCAGTCGTTGCAAGGCATCACCGCCACGAAATTCAATGACATCCGCTACGCCAGCCCGTTCGGCGTTGCGTTGGGCAAAATCAACCATCCGGTGAGCCACATCACTGCCGTAAACCTGCACCCCGCGCTTTCGCTCGCTGCGCTGGGCATCAGCCTTGATCGCCTCCCACACATGGGACTGGAAAGGCAACATCTTTTCAAAGGCAAACCGGCGCAGTGAACCCGGCGCGATGCGGCACGCAATCTGGGCCGCTTCAATCGCGATCGTGCCGCTGCCACAACACGGGTCATACAAAGACGGCGCAGGGTCGTCGCCGGCTGCTTGGGCTGCCCACCCACAGGCCTCGAGCATGGCCGCTGCCAGCGTCTCCTTGAGGGGCGCATCCCCTTTGTCTTCCCGCCAACCGCGCTTGAACAAAGGCTCACCCGAGGTGTCGATATACAGCGTACACGTGTCCGTAGTCAGGTGCGCATAAATGCGGATATCGGGCCAACGGGTGTCCACGTCGGGTCGTAGGCCGTGCGCTTTGTCGCGGAAGCGGTCGCACACGGCATCCTTGACCTTGAGGGCAGCAAAATTCAGGCTGGTCAGCGGGCTATGCTGGGCTGTTACTTCGACCTTGATGCTTTGGCGTGGCGTGAACCAGGCTTCCCAGGCCACTGCGCTGGCGGCGCGGTACAAGTCGTCTTCATGGCGATAGGAGGTGAGCGAGAGCTGCACCAGCACCCGTTGCGTCAGGCGGCTGTGCAGGTTGAGACGCAAGGCATCGCGCCAAGAGGCCTGCACCATCACGCCACCACGCTGCTTTTGGGATTGGGCCGGTGTGCCCATGATGCGCGTGACCTCGGCCAACAGATAGTCTTCAACGCCAGCGGCGCAAGGCAAAAACAGCGCAAGCTGGTTCATGGGGTACTTTCAGGGGATGCGGCTGCGCACAAACCACCAATTTTAGGGGTTCTGCGATGGCTCGATGAGATGCGGCCCACCGCGCGCACTGATCCGGTTTTTGCAATACCATTAATCTGGCAGGCACTGCTGCACAAATCGCCGCCTACACAACCCCCTGGAGACACCATGCCCCGATTGATCGCAGATTCAAAACGCCAGACGCTCCGGCGACTGGGTGCTTCCACGCTGGTACTGGCCTTGCCCGGTGCAGCCTTTTCGCAGACCGGCAATTGGCCCAATCGGCCGGTGAAAATCATCTTCCCAACCGGCCCCGGGGGCGCGAATGACGCGATCTTGCGCGTCATCAGCGTGAAGCTGCAAGAGATCTGGAAACAAAATGTCATCATCGACTTCAAGGCAGGCGCGGGCATCATCATCGGCACCGATTTCATCGCCAAGTCGGCACCCGACGGTTACACCTTGGGCATCGCCTTTGGCGCGTTGATGAGCACCTACATCCTGCAAGGGGCCAAACTGCCCTACGACACGCTCAAAGACATCACCGGGGTGACCGAAATCGGCAACACACCCTTTGGCCTGTATGCCCATCCTTCATTTCCGCCCAACACGGTGCAAGAAGTGATTGCGTATGCCAAAGCCAACCCCGGCAAACTCGATTTCACCGCCACGCCGACCACCGGCGCGTCGCACTTGGCAGGCGAATTGTTCAACACCATGGCGGGCATCAAGATGACGCACATTGCCTATAGGGGGACAGCAGCCTCGCAGGTGGACGTTCTGAGTGGTCGCGTGCCACTTTGGATCTCATCGATTGGCGAGGAATTGAAAGGCATGGTGGCCAACAAGCAACTCAAGGCGATCGCCACCACAGGTGCGACCCGCAGCGCCAATTTCCCCAGCACGCCGACGATTGCCGAAACCCTGCCCGATTTCAACGTCGTGGGCATTTTGGGCCTGATTGCGCCCTCAGGCATTCCACGCGAGGTGCGCGCCAAAATCAGCGCCGACTTTCACACGGCTGTGCACTCGCCCGAGGTGCGCGACCGCATGGTGCAGTTGGGCATGACACCCTTGGGCTCCACACCCGAACAGTTCAATGCGCGTATCGCCAGTGAGATTGAGCGCTGGAGCAAAGTGATCAAGGAAGCGGGCATCACTTCTGGCAACTGAGTATTTCTCCAAAAAAATCTACCCGCAGACACCCATCATGCAAAACACCGTACACACTATTTTTTTTGCAGGACAGCGCCAGGATGGTTCCGCCTATGGTTGGCAAAGCGGCCACCCGGACGACGATCTGGTGCGCGTAGGCCCCGGCACCTTGTGCGGTGAGTACATGCGCCGTTATTGGCAGCCGTTTGCGCAAAGCAAAGACCTCACCACCACACCCAAAAACCTGCGCATTCTGGGTGAAGAGTTGGTGATGTTCCGCGATGGCCAAGGCCGTGCTGGCGTGCTCACCCCGCGCTGCATTCACCGGGGTACCTCACTGTTTTACGGCAAGGTGGACGACCACGGCATCCGGTGCTGTTATCACGGCTGGCAGTTCGACGTGGAGGGCCGGTGCATCGACCAGCCGGCGGAACCTGCGGGCAGCACATTCAAAGACCGCGTGCGCCAACCCTGGTATCCGGTAGAAGAGCGTTACGGCCTGGCTTTCATCTACATGGGGCCGCTGAACAAGCGGCCCTTGCTGCCCATGTGGGATATTCTGGAGAACCCGTCGGCCGACCAGATGGTCGCCGCCATTGGCCCCAGCGGCATTGGCGTGGGGGGTGACGAAACGGTGACCAGCGTGCCCTGGAGCTGGTTTCAGGACTATGAAAACACCATGGATCCGTTCCATGTGCCCATCTTGCACGCCAGCTTTACCGAAGTTCATTTTGACCCGCGCATGGCTATCATGCCGCAGGTGACTTACAACCTGACTGATGTGGGCCTGAATTACAGCGCCTACCGCAAACTGGACGATGGCCGTGAAATGGATCGGGTTTCGCCCTGCATGTTGCCCAACGTACGCAGTGTGCCCGATGTGCGACTGCAAGCGGGCAACGCCACCCGAATTGGCTGGGTGGTGCCGATGGACGACACCAGCCACCTGCTGTTTCACGCCTTCCTGACACCCAAAGACAACCCCGGCTGGGTGCGGGGCCGCATCCAGGATTGGGGTGGGATGAGTGACGAGGAGCGCCAGCGGCTGCCCGGTGACTGGGAGGCCCAGTTGGGGCAAGGCGCCATCACCCGGCACAGCGAAGAACACCTGGGCGCGAGTGACAAAGGCATCATCATGCTGCGCAAGCTGCTCAAAAAGCAAATGCAAATCGTGCGCGACGGCGGCGACCCGATGGGCCTGGTGTATGACCCGGCCCAGGTGGTGTTGAAGGCGGGCAGCGGTAATTTTTACCGCTGACTCGTTTCACCGCCGGAGTTCTGATTTACCGGATTTGCCCGATAAACCCCGGAACACCCACGAAGCCAGGGGTGGTTTTTGTGGTGTCTCCCACGTTGATTTCATTGAACGTGCCGGTGGTGTTGTTTGTCAAGGCATATTCAATCTTGCCGACACAGTCAATCCAGATCGATTCAGCTGTGTTGGCCACGCCACCAAATTTGCGGTTGAACGGGCTGGTCAGCTCCAGCGTACCCACCGTCAACTTGCCATCTGCCGCCAAAACCACATTCACCGTTCCGCCTTCGGTAAAGCTGCACACAGTGCCGCAACCAGAACCGCCATCCTTGAAGAACTTCAGGCTATAGGTTTTGGCCAGCACGGCGTTTACCGTCGCGGCCGAGGTTTCGCCTGCGGGCGTGCAGGCACCCCCTGTGGTGGTGGATGCGGTGGTGGATGCTGTGGTGGTACCACTGCCGCCGCCACCACAAGCTGTCAATAGTGCCAAACCAGCCAACACACTCAGAGTCAATTTAATTACTGGCATGATTTCATCCTTTCAATGCAACACATATGGGAAACTCAGGTTTGGATTGGGCGCTGACGGGAACCTTTTGCGTATCCCTTAAACACGGGGGGGTATCGCCGGGCAGCGCCTGTAAAAAAGGGCCAGTGGATGCCGGGCACCTGAGCCTTTGCATTGAGGACAACGGCCGTGGATTGCCCGCCGCAGGCTCGCCAATCCGCCAGCAACCTGGCTTCGAACAAGCAACCCGTGCGCAAGCCGAGGCTGCCGCCCCGGCGGGCGGAACTGGCCACGGCTTGATCACTATCGAACGGCGCGCCTTTCATTTGGGTGGCAGCCACCGGTTTGGCACCAGCGCGTTGGGCGGCGCATCGGTGCAAATTCGCGTGCCGCTGAACCAAGCTGCCTGATACGATGCCAACTACGATGCCAACTACGATGCCAACTGCCCCGCTCTTTTGCATCTGCCGCCCTGCTCTTGCCCTCTGCCCATGCAACACGCCCTGATTGTTGAAGACCTGCCCGATATTCGCCATTGGCTGGCGCACACCCTGCTTCAGGCCTATCCACTCATCCACATCACCACGGCTGCGCGCCGCATCGAAGCGTTGGAAATCGTGGCCCAGTTGCTGCGCATCATCCAGGGTGAACTGCCGCTGTCGGCCTCCATCGCCCGGCGCGTCTTGCAGTATTTTTCGATGGCAGCGGCGGATCGGCAGCGTGTTTTTGCCCAAATTGAAGAAGCCGTGAAACTCACCGAGCGCGAAACCGAGGTGTTGCAGCGGGTTGCCAAAGGTTTTACCTTGCAGGAAATCGCCGACCAGTTTGAACTCTCGCGTTTCACAATCAACGATGACGTGAAGGCGATTTACCGCAAACTCAATGTATCGTCTCGGGCCCAGGCGGCGCTAGAGGCGGTGCGCCGGGGTTTGGTGAAGCCCTGAACAGCCTCACCAAAAACGCCAAACCACGACATTTTTACGTCATCGTCCATTAATTTCTAACAAATAGCATTAAATGACTTCATTCGCCATCATCGGACTTGGAAAAATGGGCGGCAACATGGCCCGCCGCCTGGTTCAAAAAGGCCTCTCGGTCGCCGTTTTTGACCAAGATGCCGTGCTCACGCAGGCGCTGGCAACCGAGTTGGGCTGCACCGGGGCTACCAGCGTTGCCGACCTGGTTGCCGGGCTGACGCCCAAATCAGGCCAGCCCAAAATCGTGTGGGTGATGTTGCCCAGCGGCCCCATTACCGAAGCCATGGTGAACCAGCTGGCCCCTTTGCTGCGCCCGGGCGATGTGCTGGTCGATGGCGCCAATTCGATGTACAAAGATGCGCAGCGCCGCGCCGCCACGCTCCAGCCCTTGGGGATTGCGTTTGCCGATGCCGGTGTGTCAGGCGGTGTGCATGGCCTGGCCAATGGATACTGCCTGATGGTGGGCGGCTCTCTGGCGACGCTGGCGCACTTGAAACCCTATTTGACCGCCCTCTCCAGCGCCACGCCCGAAGCCCCCAATCAAGGCTGGCTGCACACCGGCCCGGTCGGTTCGGGCCACTATGTGAAGATGGTGCACAACGGCATTGAATACGGCATGATGCAGGCGTTTGCCGAGGGCTTCGCGATGCTGGAGGCCAAAAAAGAATTTAACGTCGATTTAGCCGACGTTAGCGAACTTTGGCGACACGGCAGCGTGGTTCGCTCGTGGTTGCTCGATTTGACAGCGGGCGCCCTGGAAGCTGACGCCACCTTGAGCGGCATCAAACCGCATGTGGCCGATTCGGGCGAAGGCCGCTGGACGGCTCAGGAAGCCGTCGATTTGGGCATTCCCACCCCGGTGATGAGCCTGGCCCTGATGATGCGGTTTGCATCACAAGGCCAAGACGAATTCGGCGCCAAACTGCTGGCCAAGATGCGCCAGGGTTTTGGCGGGCATGCGGTGCAGACCCGACCAAACAATTAACCGCAAACTAGGATTGCGACTGCCAGAATGCCTGTGGCGTTGCTACTGGCGGTTTGCCACTTCAGTTGCTGAACGTGCCCGAACCCGTGCCACTTAGCGTTCAGGTGCCGCTGAGTTTGCCGGTTTGAATGTTCAAGTTGCCAACCCAAACATATATGCGCCCATTTATGGCGGCCTGGCTGAGGGCATGTCCAACACCCGCGGCAGCGGCAGCGGGTCTATGCGCGTCGCGGCAGATGTTGGCCCACAAACCAACCCGGTGCCGGAACCGGCCTCATGGGCCTTGACGCTGGCCGGGCTGGTTTTACTGACCCGTCAACTGCGCTCGCGCCAGGCCGCCAAGCAGGCGCGGATGGCGGTGGTTGGCACCGGTCTGCGGTAAAAACCAGGCATCAGCACCGACTAAAAACAGTAATATTTAATATCTTTCAGATTAATTTTACTGTTTTAATGTAGATATATAAAACATATTTAATATAAAAAATATATATAACTATACAATTAATACGTTAACGAATCGCATTTTTTACAAAGTACTATTTTTTATAACTAAATATTAAAGCGTTTTACGCAAATTGGTCGGCGCAATTTTGAGCGCTTCTCGGTATTTGGCTACCGTGCGGCGGGCGCATTCGATGCCCTGCTCTTTGAGCATGAGTGAAATCTGGCTGTCGCTCAGGGGTTTTTTGGGCGGCTCGGCGGCAACAAACTGGGCGATCAGGGCCCGCACCGCGGTGCTGCTGGCGTTGCCGCCGGTTTCCGTCACCAAACTGCTGCCAAAAAAGTACTTCAGCTCAAACGTGCCAAACGGCGTGGCCATGAACTTGGCGGTGGTCACCCGGCTGATGGTGCTTTCATGCAAGCCCAGTTCGTCGGCAATTTCACGCAGCACCAGGGGCCGCATGGCCAACGCACCGTGCAGGAAGAAGTTCTTTTGCCGCTCCACGATGGCGTTGCAAACCCGCAAAATCGTGTCAAACCGCTGCTGAATGTTTTTGATGAACCAGCGCGCCTCTTGCAGGCGTTGTTGCATGGCCGCGTGGCTGGCCGCATCTTTGCCACCGCGCCCGCCTTTGAGCGCCGCCGCATAAATTTCATGCACGCGGAGCCGTGGCATGACCTCCTGGTTGAGCTGCACACGAAAGCGCGTGTTGGAGCCACTGCCGGTTTTAACCACAATAACGTCTGGAATAACGACATTTCGCCCCAGATCAAGAAACCTGCGACCAGGTTTGGGTTCGAGGTGGCTGATGAGTTCAATCGCCTCGCGCACCGCCAAATCGTTGGTTTCGCAGGTTTGCACCAGGCGCTTGGTGTCGCGCCGGGCCAGTAAATCAATCGGTTGGGCGCAAATCAGCAAAGCCAGGTCAATTTTTTCTTGCTGTTTGTTGCGTTGTGACAGGGTGAGCAGGCGATCTTGCAGGGCCCGGTTCATGTTTTGCAGTTGCAAGGTCAGGCATTCCGCCAGATTGCGTGCGCCCACACCGGCGGGCTCCAGGCTGTGCAGCAAACCCAATGCCACTGTGAAGTGGTGGATCAGGTTTTCCAGCTCTTCTTCGCGTTCTTGCGGGTCCAGCCCCGGGTTGTTGGCCATCAACCCCAACGCCAGTTCGTGCAGGCTGTCTTCCAGGTAACCGTCGTCGTTGAGTGACTCAATCAGAAAGCGCAGCGCCATGCCGTCGGCCTCGGAGAGCCTCAGCCCCAGCGCCTGGCGGTGTAAAAAGCTTTGCAAGGATTCTTGCTGGCGGGCCAGCTCGGTGGCATCCATCTCGCTACCTTCGCCGTTGCTGAGGTTGTTGCCCGCCGCCGCCGCTTCGCCGCCCCATTCTTTGTCATCAGGCGCCATGTCGTGGCCACCGTCGCCATCCCAATCCTGGCCGTCATCCGCCGTGAGCGGCGTGGCTTCATCGCTGTTTTGCGTGACAGAGGCGGTCGGCTCGGTGTAGTCTGAACCCGAACTGCCGCTGTATTCAGCCTCGCGGTCATCGTCGGCAACCTTGGCATCGGCCTTTTGCAGGCCAAACTCCTCGCGCTGGGCTTCTTCAAACTGCCGCTCCAGAAACGGGTTTTCGTCCAGCATCTGCTCGACTTCTTGCCCCAGCTCAAGCGTGGAAAGCTGCAGCAGCCGGATCGACTGCTGCAACTGCGGCGTCAGCGCCAGGTGCTGCGAAACCCGCAGCGAAAGTGACGGCTTCATTGCCATACGACAACCTTATGCACAACGGCAAGGTTTCGCCGCCGGGCCGCCCCAAGGCGAAATGCGGCCCCCTCGGGGGGCAGCGACGACACGAAGTGCGAGAGCGTGGGGGTCACGTTTACATCCGGAAGTTTTCACCCAGGTACACGCGCCGCACGTCGGGGTTTTCGACGATTTCAGCGGGCGTGCCCTTGGCCAGCACATGGCCTTCGTTGATGATGTAAGCATGGTCACAAATACCCAGCGTTTCGCGCACGTTGTGATCGGTAATCAACACACCAATGCCCCGATTTTTCAGGAAGGCGATGATGCGCTGGATCTCGATGACGGCAATCGGGTCAATACCGGCAAACGGCTCGTCCAACAAGATAAAGCGCGGCTGCGTCGCCAGTGCGCGGGCGATCTCAACACGGCGCCGCTCGCCACCCGACAGCGCCAACGCGGGTGAATGGCGCAGGTGCTCCACGCGCAACTCCTGCAGCAGGCTTGTGAGGCGTTTTTCAATCTCGTCGCGGGTCAGTTCTTTGCC
>JANOVW010000042.1:0-3494 GCA_031417575.1 Rhodoferax sp.
GCGTGAAACCATGCTGGTGCGTGGCGACGTTGATGCGATCACCGGCTTTACATTCACCTCACTGCTGAACCTCGAAGCGCGCGGCGTGAAAGCCGAAGATGTCGTGGTGCTGCCTTACCCAGACAACGGCGTCAAGCTGTATGGCAATGCCATCATCGCTTCGCCCAAAATGATCAAAGAGAACCCGGCTGCTGTCAAAGCGTTTTTGGTGGCTTTCTCCAAAGGCATGAAAGACGTGATCGGTAACCCGGCCGCTGCCATTGCGGATGTGAAGGCCCGTGACGGCATCGTGAATGTCGAACTCGAAACCCGCCGCCTGAAATTGGCGATTGACACTGTCATCAACAGCCCCAATGCCCGCGCCGAAGGATTTGGCCAGATCAACGGGCCCCGCCTGTCACTCATGGCATCGCAGGTTTCGGATGCGTTCAACACCAAAAACCGCGTGAATGCCGACACGGTGTGGAACGGCTCGTTCTTGCCTACCAAAGCAGAACTGAACGTACTGCCCAAAAAATAATCCGGGTTGCTACTGATGCAAGACACAGCCACATTTGTTGACTTTTCCGACGTTTGGCTCGCCTACAACGACGAGTTGTTGGCCCAGCAACATTTCGCGGTCGAGGCGATCGACCTGAAGGTCAAGCAGGGCGAATTCATCGCCATTGTGGGCCCTTCGGGTTGTGGCAAATCAACCTTCATGAAGCTGACCACAGGCCTTCGCATGCCGTCCAAGGGACGCATCCTGATCGACAACCAGCCTGTTACCGGCCCACTCAAGATATCTGGCATGGCGTTTCAGGCACCGTCGCTGTTGCCCTGGCGCAGCACGGTTGACAACGTGTTGTTGCCGTTGGAAATTGTGGAACCCTACCGAAGCAACTTCAAGGCCAAACGCCCCGAATACCTGGAGCGCGCCCGCAAGTTGCTGCAAAAGGTGGGCTTGGGCGGGTATGAAGACAAATTTCCGTGGGAACTTTCAGGTGGCATGCAGCAACGGGCCAGTATTTGCCGTGCGCTGATTCATGAACCCAAGATGCTGCTGCTAGACGAGCCTTTTGGTGCGCTGGATGCCTTTACGCGTGAGGAGCTTTGGTGCATTCTGCGTGATTTGTGGACTGAACAGCAGTTCAACGTGATCTTGGTCACCCATGATTTGCGCGAAAGCGTTTTCTTGGCCGACACGGTGTATGTGATGAGCAAAAGCCCGGGACGTTTTGTGGTGAAAAAGGAGATTGACCTGCCACGCCCGCGCGATCTGGAGATCACCTACACGCCCGCTTTCACCGACATCGTGCATGAATTGCGCGGCCACATTGGCGCCATCCGAAAGACCTCCGCATGAACAGCAAACAAATCGAAAAATGGTCGCCCTGGGTGCTGCTGGTCGCGGTGCTGGTGCTGTGGCAGGGCATCTGCTCGATCTTCAACGTCAGCGAGTTCATCTTTCCGAGCCCGTGGCGCATTTGGACTCAGTTTTGGGAATTCAAGGGCATCATCGCCGGACACGCCTGGCGCACCTTTTGGGTGACGATGGCGGGTTTTGGCATCGCCATTGTGGTGGGGGTGTTGCTGGGTTTTGTGATCGGCAGCTCCCGCCTGGCCTATGCTGCGGTTTACCCCTTGATGACCGCCTTCAACGCATTGCCCAAGGCCGCGTTTGTGCCCATCTTGGTGGTGTGGTTCGGCATTGGGGTTGGCCCAGCCATCCTGACAGCATTTCTCATCAGCTTCTTCCCCATCATGGTGAACATCGCAACAGGTTTGGCCACGCTCGAGCCCGAGCTGGAAGACGTGTTGCGGGTACTGGGTGCCAAACGCTGGGATGTGCTCGTGAAAGTGGGCCTGCCGCGCTCCATGCCGTACTTTTACGGCTCGCTCAAAATTGCCATTACCTTGGCGTTTGTGGGCACCACCGTCTCCGAGATGACTGCCGCCAACGAAGGGATTGGCTACCTGCTGATTTCTGCGGGTTCTTCCATGCAAATGGGCTTGGCGTTTGCCGGTCTGGTGGTGGTGGGGGTGATGGCGATGGTGATGTATGAGTTGTTCAGCGCGATTGAAAACCACACCACCGGCTGGGCGCATCGCGGTTCGCAAAATACCTGAACTGCGCCGTAGATGAACCCGGAGCAAGTCGCTCACCACCTGCGGCGCGCCAACGCGGTTGCGCGCCGCGCCATGGCGCTCGGCCGCCACCCGTTTGGGGCTTTGCTGGTGGCCCCCGATGCCGAAACCGTTCTGGCCGAGCAAGGCAATATCGATACCGTGAACCATGCCGAATCAGTATTGGCCCGCACGGTGGCCCAAAATTTTTCTGCCGACTATCTGAGCGAATGCACCTTGGTGACCACGGTGGAGCCCTGCGCCATGTGCGCAGGCACCCAATACTGGGCCAATATCGGCCATTTGGTTTACGGCATGACCGAGCGCCGCTTGCTGGAACTCACCGGCAATCACACCGAAAACCCGACCATGAACCTGCCCAGCCGCGAGGTTTTTGCCAGCGGGCAAAAGGCGATTGAAGTGACGGGGCCGGTGCCAGAAGTCGAGGCAGAAATCGCCGCCTTGCACCTTGCGTTCTGGAAACACTAAGCGCTGAATGCGTCGCGCTAAATCCGTCGCGTTTTTCCCGCCCAATAGGGCTCGCGCAATTTGCGTTTGAATATTTTGCCAGTGTCTTCACGCGGCAACGACTCGTGAAACGCCACCACTTGCGGCACCTTGAACGACGCCAGCCGCTCCTTCAAATAACGTTGCACGGCGGCCTCGTCTGGCGCACCAGGGGACGAACCATCCGGGCTGGCCCCACGCTGCACCGCGCAAGCCAGGGCTTCGCCAAATTCGTCGCTCGGAATACCAAACACAGCGCAATCTGCCACACCCGGCATCATTTGCAACACCGCCTCTATTTCAGCCGGGTAAATGTTCACGCCGCCTGAAATCACCATGTCGGCGCTGCGATCAACGATGAACAAAAAGCCTTCTTCGTCCAGGTAACCCACGTCGCCCATGGTCTTGAGGCCCTGCACTTCCATTTTGCGCCGGGCTGCATCGTTGCCGGTGTAGGTGAAATCAGCCACCGCCGGGTTGTGCGCGTAAATCAAACCCGATTGGCCGGTAGGCACAGGCTGGCCGTCGTCGCCCAAGATTTCAAGCACAACACCAGGCAGGGCCTTGCCAGCAGAGCCAGGTTTGCGCAAGGCATCGGGGCTGTCCAGCCGCGTCATGTAGCCCAACTCGCTGGAACCGTAGGATTCAAATATCACCGGCCCCCACCATTCAACCATGGCACGTTTCACATCAGGCGAACACGGTGATCCGGTGGAGCCGACAAACCGCATGGAACTCAAGTCGTACCGGCCTTTTACCGCATCAGGCAAGCGCAACATGCGCACATACATGGTGGGCACCAGGTAGGCGTGGGTGATGCGGTGTTCGGCAATCAGCCTGAGCGTATCTTCAGCATCAAAACGTTCTTCAATGTGGAGGTC
>JANOVW010000043.1:0-3245 GCA_031417575.1 Rhodoferax sp.
GCGCACATGACCGGGCCAAACGGGGCCATATTGGGCGCACCGGCAAAACCCATTTCTTCATCAAATATGTAGCGCTGGGTGATGTCCCAACCGGTTCCGCCCCATTCAATCGGCCAGTGGGGAACAGACCAGCCCTTGGCGGCCAGAATTTTGTGCCAGCGAATCAGTTCATCGCGCGAGAGGTGCTGGTACTGCGTGACTTTGTCGCGCAAATCAGCAGGTAGATTGGCTGCCAGCCAGCTGCGCACCTCGGTGCGAAACGCGGCTTCTTCGGGGGTGTTGTTCAAATCCATGTGGGTCTCCTTGCGGTACGAAATGGGGGTGTGAGAAATTGCCGTGGCCGGGATGGGCCATTTTTATTGCGCCTGGCTGGCCTTCATGCGTGCCGCATTGGCTTCACGCATCGCGATGATTTGCTCACGGCTGAAGCCTAACGCGGTTTGCATGGGGCCGGGCGAATCTGCGTCCCATGCGTGACGCGGGCCCATGGTGAGGCCGCCGTCGACCGTGAGATGGGTTCCGGTGACGAAGCCGGCCGCATCCGAGGCAAAAAACAGCACCGCCTGGGCAATATCCTGGGGCAGGCCCGAGCGGCCAATCGGGTTGGCGGTGCCGCTTTTGGCCGCTACCGCGAGCCCCAATTGGCGTGCCTGTTCGGCATCCATGCCCATGCCCTGGCCAAAAATGGAGGTGGCGATAAAGCCGGGCACGATGGCATTGATGCGGATCTTGTGTTTTGACAATTCAGCCGCTGCGACCCGCGTGTAATGCAGTACGCCCGCCTTGGCGACCGAATACGCTACCGGTGCATAACCGGTTTGCAGCGCCGAGATGGATGAGGTGTTGATGACTGCGCCACCGCCGCGCTTGCGCATATGCGGCACGGCGTAAGAGGTGCCTGCAGCCACCGCGCGCAACAGCAGGGCGTGGGTTTGATCCCAGCCATCCAGGTCGAAATCTTCAATGCCGGCGGTGGAGCCGCCCCGCCCGGCGTTGTTGAACAAGATGTCGAGCCCGCCATAGGTGCTGACGGCCAGTTCAATCGCCGCCTTGATCTGCGCGGGCTGGGTTACGTCGCACAGGGCGAAGCTGACAGCACCTTTAAAGCGTTGCACCAGTTCATGCCCGACGTCAGCCTGCAAATCGGCCGCCACCACTTTGGCGCCTTGGGCTACGAATAATTCCAGGGTTGCCAAACCGATGCCCGAACAGGCCCCGGTGATGACGGCAATTTTGTCTTGTAAAGCGAGATTCATTTTGTCTTCAATTTAAAATTAAATAAAAAATATATTATAAAAAAATCAAAAATACTATTTATTAAATAGCTTATTGTGCAATTATTACATTAACAATATTGCAATTTAATCAACGAAAAACGGCTAAGTATAATTAAATGGTGCTATTTAACGCCCGAGGCGGGTTTCCTGATCTTGAGCACCGCCCAGGTCGAGATAACCGTCAAACCCAGGCAAGCCCACATCACCGGTTGGTAAGAGCCCATCCGGTCAAACACCGCGCCGGCCAGCACGGGGCCCAGCAAGTTGCCCAAAGCCGCTGCGCTGTACAAGGTGCCGATGATGCCAGCCAGGGCTCGTGCGCCAAACATGTCCATACAAATGGCAGGCATCAGCGACACAATACCGCCATAACTCAAACCCAGCCACAGGGCAAACACTGCCAGTGCCAGGTAACCCCCAGCGGCCAGCCATAACAGGTAACTCAGCCCCATCGAGACGCCGGCCAGGGCAATCGTGGTGGTTCGGCCCAGCTTGTCGGCCAGCGCGCCAATGGCAAAACGCCCAACCAGGCTGCCCACGCCGATCAGTCCCACCAGGCCCACCGCTTGTGCATCCGCCACACCCAGATCGCGGGCGCTGGCCGACACATGCGCAAACGGAATGAACATCGATGGCGCGCCAAAAAAGGTAAACAGGTAAAACCACCAAAAGCGGCGGTCATGCAGGGCTTGTTTCAGGGTTGCGCCACTGGCCATTGGTTTGTTGCCGCCGGATGAACCCACCGGGCTTCCGGCAACGGGTGCTGTTTTTAGCAAGCCAGTTGCAACCAGCCCCAGCATAAAAATGCCTGCCGCCATGATGCGCAGGGCGCTGCGCCAATCCAGTGCACCGATGAGTGCGGTAACCACCAGCGGAATAACCACCGTGCCCAGCCCGATGCCCGAGCTGGCAATGCCAGACGCCAGCCCACGCCGTGCGACAAACCAGGGCAACACGCAGCCAATGGCCGGTGTGTACACCAGCGCGATGCCCAGGCCAATGCCCACGCCGTAACTCAGGTAAACGGCCGTCAGGCTGGTGGCCCAGCTGGCTGACAACAGCGCCAACGCAATGCACACCATGCCGCTGCTGCAAATCAGCCGCGGGCCATAACGGTCTGACAACATGCCGCCCACCGCGCCAAAGCTGAAGTAAATCAGGCCGGTGAGGCCAAACACCATGGCCACGTCGGCTCGCTGCGCCGCGAATTCAGCGGCAAACGATTTGAAAAACGCAGCGAAGGAATACGCCACCCCGAAGATCAGCGCCAAGCTGACAAAGGTGGCCCACACCACCACCCAGGCGTAACGGCTTTCGCCAGGCGCGGCGGTCATGCGTGAAGCCTCAGGCCTGCATCAGTTCCCACAACTTACCGGATGTGACGGGCATTTGCAGCAGCGGGGCCTTGGCGGCCATGCCATGGCGGGTCAGCGCATCGGCAATCGCGTTCATCACGGCAGGGGTGGCGCCAATGGTGCCCAGCTCGCCCACGCCCTTGGTACCCAGACGGTTGTTTTTGCAGGGCGTGGATTCATCCATTTCGGTTTTGAATTCCGCCACGATGTCGGCGTGCGGCGCGCAGTAATCCATCAGGCTGCCGGTCACCAGCTGGCCGGTTTCGCGGTCGTACATCAAGTGTTCACACAAAGCCTGGCCCAAGCCCTGAACGGCACCGCCATCGACCTGGCCACGTACGATCATCGGGTTGATGACACGGCCCACGTCATTCACCGAGGCATAAGCCACCACCTCGATATGGCCGGTTTGCGGGTCTACTTCCACTTCGGTGATATGGCAGGCATTGGGCCAGGTGGGCCCGGCCACGGCATGGGTGGCTTCGACATGAATTTGCTGCCCTTGTTGTTTGCCAGCCAGGGTAAAGATGTCGATGGAGACATCGGTGCCCTTGACTTTGTACGTGGCTTTCTCGTAACTCAAGTCTTCAACGGCCACTTCAAGCTCCTGGGC
>JANOVW010000044.1:0-2167 GCA_031417575.1 Rhodoferax sp.
GGTAACGATGCTGGCCGGAAAGCCGGTTTTGGCGAAGGAGCCCATCAAATCCATGCCCGGCGTCACGATGGTCGCCTTGATCGGGTCCAGCATGTTGAACCCTGGCGCCATCTTGCCAAAGCCATGCCAGTTCACGCCGGCTTTGGCATTGGGCGCTTCGCCCTTGATGATCCAGGCATCGGCGCGGCCAATGCCTTCGTCGACCAGTTTGTCGGGGCCCCATACCTTGAACCACCAGTCGGCACCGTATTCTTCATCCACCTTGCGCATGGCGCGGCGGAAATCCAGCGCTTCCATGATGCTTTCTTCCACCAGTGCGGTGCCGCCGGGCGGCTCCATCATGGCGGCTGCCACGTCGCAACTGGCAATGATGCTGTACTGCGGGCTGG
Source organism: Rhodoferax sp. (assembly GCA_031417575.1). Lineage (GTDB taxonomy): Bacteria > Pseudomonadota > Gammaproteobacteria > Burkholderiales > Burkholderiaceae_C > JANYCG01. The sequence continues at coordinate 390 of JANOVW010000044.1, forward strand.
TGCTGGTATGCATCAAATACGCCTCGTTGAAGAGGTGTTTGTCGAGCTTCACGGTTTGTGAATCTTGCACCAGCACATGGCTGGCCTGGCTGATACCGGCCAGCAGTTTGTGGATGGATTGCGTGGCGTACACCACCGCCTTCTCGGGCCGGACGCGGTTCTTGCCCATCGCGTGGTAGGTGCCGTAAAACGGGTGAAAAGCAGCGTGCGGCAGCCAGGCTTCGTCAAAATGCAGGTTGTCAACATAACCATCCAGCATGCTCTTGATGGTTTCGGTGTTGTACAAAACACCGTCGTAGGTCGATTGCGTCAGCGTGAGCACCCGCGGCTTGATTTGCGCGGTGTCGACGCCCTTGAGCAAGGGGTTGGCGGCAATTTTGGCGCGGATCGCCGCTGGCTCAAATTCGCTTTTGGGAATGGGCCCGATGATGCCAAAGTGGTTGCGGGTGGGTTTCAAAAAGACTGGCACCGCCCCCGTCATGATGATGGCGTGCAAGATCGAGACGTGGCAATTGCGGTCTACCACCACCACATCACCCGGGGCCACACAGTGATGCCACACCATTTTGTTGGAGGTACTGGTGCCGTTGGTCACAAAAAAGCAATGGTCAGCGTTGAAGATACGCGCCGCATTGCGTTCGCTGGCAGCAATCGGACCGCTGTGATCGAGCAGTTGGCCAAGTTCTTCCACCGCATTGCATACGTCGGCGCGCAGCATGTTTTCGCCAAAAAACTGGTGAAACATCTGCCCCACCGGGCTCTTCAAAAAGGCCACCCCGCCCGAATGGCCGGGGCAATGCCAGGAGTATGAGCCGTCTTCGGCGTAATCGAGCAGCGCCTTGAAGAACGGTGGTTGCACGCCTTCCAGATAACTTTTGGCTTCGCGGATGATGTGCCGGGCCACAAACTCCGGCGTGTCTTCAAACATGTGGATGAAGCCATGCAACTCGCGCAAGATGTCGTTGGGGATATGCCGAGAGGTTTTGGTTTCGCCATACACATAAATCGGCACATCCAGGTTTTTGCGGCGCACCTCTTCAATGAAGTGGCGCAGGTTGAGCACTGCCGGGTCCAAATCGGGGCCAGGGGTGAATTCGTCGTCATCCACCGACAAAATAAACGCGCTGGCCCGGCTTTGCTGCTGGGCAAATTGGCTTAAATCGCCATAACTGGTCACGCCCAGCACCTCAAAACCTTCGCTCTCGATGGCCTGGGCCAAAGCGCGAATACCCAAACCGGATGTGTTTTCGGAGCGGAAGTCCTCATCAATAATGACAATGGGAAAGCGAAATTTCATGGCGGCTCCGGGCTGGGAAAATCAAAACAGGCGCGAAGTGTAAGGACATAACCTGTCGCTGCTATTGCGTTTACGCAGAATCAGACCAAAATGTGGTGACATGAACACATTAGCCCAATCTTCTGTCTGGTGGCTGCTGGCTGGTGGTGCCGTAGCGGTCGAACTCATGACCGGCACCTTTTACCTGCTGATGATTGCCGTTGGCTTGGCTGCCGGGGCTGTCGCCGCTCATTTCGGTGCGGGTTTGGCAGTGCAAATGGCAGCAGCAGCGATCGTGGGTGGTGCCTCGGTGCTGGTGTTGCGCAAGCTGCGCGGCCGCCTGCCTCAACCCGCCAAAGCCAGTCAAAACCGAGATGTGAACCTCGATATTGGTGAGACTGTTCACGTGGGCGCATGGCAAGCTGATGGCACGGCCAATGTCACTTATCGCGGTGCCCGCTGGACAGTGGCTTTGCGCGAAGGCGCTGAAAAAGCCGCGGGG
>JANOVW010000045.1:0-4166 GCA_031417575.1 Rhodoferax sp.
TCAATGGATGCCTGGATACCCGCCGCATCCAACCCCTGCATAGCCATGAGTTTGACCGGGTCGCCATGCTCGATGAACTTGTCGGGCAAGCCCAGCATGAGCAAAGGTTTGGTTACACCGGCCTGGTGCAGGGCTTCAGCAACAGCGCTACCCGCACCACCCATTACCGCCGCATCTTCAGCGGTGACCAGGGCATCATGCTCTGCTGCCACTTTGAGCAACAATTCCACGTCCAATGGTTTGACCCAGCGCATGTTGACTACCGTAGCGCCGAGCTTCTCGGCTGCGGCCAAAGCAGGATGCAACAGCGTTCCAAAGCTAAGGATGGCAATTCGTTTGCCCTGGCGGCGCACTTCGCCTTTGCCAAATGGCAGCGGCTCCAGGCCTTCCTGCATGGGGGCACCCACGCCCGCACCGCGCGGGTACCGCACGGCAACCGGGTGGTTTTGCGCAAAAGCACTGGAAAGCAGGCCCCGGCATTCGTTTTCGTCTGACGGGCAAGCGATGCTCATGTTGGGGATGCACCGCAGGAAAGCAATGTCGTAGTTGCCCGCGTGGGTAGCCCCATCCGCACCCACCAGGCCCGCACGATCGAGCGCAAACACCACGGGCAGGTTTTGAATGGCCACGTCGTGGATCAACTGGTCATAAGCCCGCTGCAGGAAGGTCGAATAAATGGCAACGACGGGTTTTAGCCCCTCACAAGCCAACCCGCCCGCGAAGGTAACAGCATGTTGTTCGGCAATGCCGACATCAAAATAGCGCTTGGGGAAACGCTGTTCAAACTCAACCAGGCCAGAACCTTCGCGCATGGCCGGTGTAATGCCCACCAGCCGCTCGTCTTGCGTGGCCATGTCGCACAACCACTGGCCAAATACCTGGGTAAAGGTGGCTTTGGGGGGCACCACGGGTTTGAGCAAGCCCACCGCTGGGTCAAATTTGCCAGGGCCGTGGTAATTCACCGGGTCCAGCTCCGCGCGTTTGTAGCCCTGCCCCTTTTTGGTGACCACATGCAAAAATTGCCGCCCTTCCAGGTGTTTGATGTTTTCCAGCGTCGGGATCAGTGATTCCAGATCATGCCCGTCAATCGGGCCGATGTAGTTAAAGCCAAACTTCTCGAACAAGGTGGCAGGCACCACCATGCCTTTGGCCTGTTCTTCCAGGCGTTTGGCCAATTCGAACAAGGGCGGGGCACCCTTCAAAACATTTTTGCCGACGTTTTTGGCCGCTGCATAAAACTGACCGCTCATCAGTTGTGCCAAATAGCGGTTCAACGCGCCCACCGGCGGGCTGATGCTCATGTCGTTGTCATTCAAGATGACCAGCAAATTGCAATCTGAGACGCCTGCGTTGTTCAGGGCCTCAAACGCCATGCCGGCCGTCATGGCACCGTCACCAATGATGGCCACTGCGCGGCGTTCGCTGCCTTGCAATTTGGCACCCATCGCCATGCCCAGTGCCGCCGAGATCGAGGTGCTGGAATGCGCCGTGCCAAAGGTGTCGAACTCACTCTCAGCGCGTTGCGGAAAACCACTCAGGCCGCCCATTTGGCGCAAGCTGGCCATGCGGTCACGCCGGCCCGTCAGAATTTTGTGCGGATAGGTTTGATGGCCCACATCCCACACGAGGCGGTCTTGAGGGGTATTAAAAACGTAATGCAAGGCAACGGTGAGCTCCACCGTGCCGAGGTTGGAACTCAGGTGCCCGCCGGTTTTGCTGACGGATTCAAGCACGTAGGCCCGCAATTCGTTCGCCAGTTGCCCCAACTGCGTACGTTCCAATTGGCGCAGGTCCATCGGCGACTGAATGGTTTGCAACAGCGGATAACCGACGAGGACTGGTGCAGTGCTGGTTTTGGTTTTGTTGGACATCTCAGGTTTCCTTCGGTTTTAGGCTTTTATGAAGGGCATTCACGCAGTCGGTTCAAGCCTTGCGGTTGACAACCATGTTGGCCAGCCCGCGCAATGCGTGGGTATTGGGCAAACCACTGGCCTGCAAAGCCGCAAGGGCGTTGGCCAACAACGATTGGGCAAACTCGCGCGAGCGGGTCAGCCCCAAAACGGACACATAAGTCGGTTTATCGTTCTGCGCATCTTTACCCGCGGTTTTGCCCAGTGTGGTGGAATCTTCGGTGGCATCCAGAATATCGTCAACCACCTGAAACGCCAGGCCCATGGCGGAACCATAGTTTTCAAATGCCGCCGTGACGGATGCGCAAGCGTGGCCACAGGCAGCGCCCATCACCACACTGCCTTGCAACAGCGCGCCGGTTTTGAGGCGATGCATTTCACGCAATTGCGCTTCATCAAGCTTTTTGCCGACGCTGGCCAGGTCGATCGCCTGGCCGCCCGCCATACCGCTGCTGCCAGCTGCCAGCGCCAACAATCGGCACAGACGGGCCTGCAAGGCCGGGGGAACAGCAGTATCTTCCGGGGTCAATAACTCAAAGGCCAGGGCCTGGAGTGCATCGCCGGCCAACAGGGCCTGCGCTTCGCCAAACTTCACATGAACGGTGGGTTTGCCACGGCGCAAAATATCGTTATCCATGCAGGGCATGTCATCATGCACCAGCGAGTAAGCGTGGATGAGCTCGGTTGCGCACGCAGCACGCAGGGCTGCCTGGGCGTTGCCGCTCACCGCTTCACAAGCCGCCATCACCAACAAGGGGCGCAATCGCTTGCCGCCATCCAGCACGGCATACCGCATGGCGGCGACCAGGGCAGCTGGCGCACCATGGTCCAACCCGACCGGAGCATCCACCGTAACCCAGGTTTCCAGGGCGCGCTCAACTGCATCCAGATGGCGGCGGCTCCAGGCCTCCAGATCAAACGGTGCAGTGGGTTGGGCATCGAGCTGTAACGACTCAGCCACCATTTCTGGGTGGCTCATGTGCGCGGTGTCCAGGATTTGAGGCCTTGCGCATCCATCACCTTGATCTGGTCTTCTACGGCTTGGAGGCGGGCACGGCAAAATTTCAGCAGCTCGGCACCACGCTGGTAGCCTGTCAAAAGCTCCTCCAGCGGCATGTCGCCCGCCTCCAGGCGGGCTACCAAACGAGATAGCTCTGCTTGCGCGTCCTCATAAGAGGCTGGCAGAACGCCTGCAGTTGCAGTGGAAGCCTTGGCCATGGATATAAAAGTTCTCAAATTAAAGATAACGGGGCCATGCGTTCAAGCGGCGTTGGGGCCGCGAAGACACAAACAAAGCCTTTCGGCAAAGTGGGGGTGATTTTAAGGCGTGAAATGCCGTTTGGAGCCCCTAAAGCCATTCTGTGAAACGGGCGTGACATAGGTCACGGATACAATGAGAGCATCCTGAAATCACCTCTTTTCCCCTTGTTTTTGGCGAAATTTCTCGCTGCCTAGCCCTTTTTGCGGAAATCTCTGGGTGAGATTCCCCATGATTGATTCACGCCTTTCCCCGTTTGCCCCGCTGGTTATGCCCTCCTCCCTACTAGACAGCACCAGCCAACTGCCTGTTTCCAGCTATTTTGACGATGCGCTTTACCAGCGCGAAATGGCCTTGCTGTTTAAAAACGGCCCGCGTTATGTGGGCCACCGGCTCGCTGTGCCCCAGGTGGGAGATTTTTATTCGCTCCCGCAAGAATCGGGTGGCCGGGCCCTGGTGCATACGCCCAACGGCGTTGAGTTGATCTCCAACGTCTGTCGTCACCGCCAAGCGCTGATTTTGCAGGGCCGTGGCTCCCTGCCTCCTCAAAGCGGCGGCAACATTGTGTGCCCGTTGCACCGCTGGACCTACGCCGCATCGGGCCAGGTACCTGCTGGCACCCTGCTGGGCGCACCGCATTTTGATGTAGACCCCTGCCTGAACCTGCACAACTACCCACTGACTGAATGGAACGGATTGCTGTTTGAGCGAAACCCCGCGGGCGGCCAGCGTGACGTGGCCGCCGACATGGCCGATCTGGCCCCGCGCGCAGCGCTCGATTTCACCGGCTACGCGCTAGACCACGTTGAAATGCATGCCTGCAACTACAACTGGAAGACCTTCATCGAGGTCTATCTGGAGGATTACCACGTCGGCCCCTTTCACCCCGGCCTGGGCCAGTTTGTCGAATGTGATGAATTGCAGTGGCAATTTGGGCCCCACTATTCGGTGCAAACCGTGGGTGTGGCCAACCGCTTGGGCAAAGCTGATGCCCATGG
>JANOVW010000046.1:0-3440 GCA_031417575.1 Rhodoferax sp.
GCCAGACAGGATTTCGTCGCCAATGATGAGAAGGCCAAATAAGGGTTGCATGGTGGATGCTCAGAGGGGAAGCAGGGGCGCCGATTGGGTGGTGATGACCAGCGGTTCCGCGGGCGCTGGCGAAGGTGCAGAAGAAGGCGAAAGTGGAGGCGCAGGTGGGGCCGATGCAGCTTGCGCCTTGCGCAAATCCGCCAACGCTGCCAGCGCGTAATGCGAAAACCAGAGTGAAGAGAATGCAAACACCAAGGTGTAAATCCAGATGGCAAACGGCACCAGGATCGGCGCCATGGCAATAAACAGGGCTCCAGAGGCCCACAACACACTGGGCGCAGCACCCAGATAGCCGCTGATGATGCCAATACCCAACAAGGTGCCACGATGCATTTTGAAGATTTCGCGCCGCTCTTCCCGGCTGGCGTGTTGGGCCAGTGCATCAAACGCCATCACGCGATAAGTGAGCCAACCCCAAATCAGCGGCGGCAAAACCAGAATCAGCGGTGGGATAAGCCACAACGGAATACTCACCGCCAGCGCAATGATGGCGACTGCTGTGGAGGCCAGCGACCACGCCACACTGGCCCAGATTGAGCCGCCCTCTTTGCGCTCCAGGTGGGCAAACCGCCGCTCGGCAACCAGCGACACCATGGCGGGCGTCATCATCCAGGCCACAAACAACAGCGCCGTGATCACGATCACCGGAATGGCCAAAAACAGCACGATGACCGGGGCCAGCACCACCCGCAGCCCGGAGAGGCCAAACCGCTCCAGCCAGGCCATCAGGCTGTTGACGAGCTCAAAGGTTTCGAGGTTGGCCCGAACCGCCGTCAGCGCGTTGTCCCAGAAAAAATAGCCTAACCCCAGCGTAGCCACCGCCATGATGACCAGTGGCAAGATCGACAGGGCAATCACCCGCGGGTGCAGGCAATACAGCGCAGCGCGCCAAAAAGCGTCCAGGGCAAGTTTCATGGGGTCAAGGATAACGTTGAACGGGCACCCCGGTGTTGGGACGGTCGAAGCGGCCTGAACCAGGCTGGTCGGCCCACCACAAACGTGGGTTGGCGATCAGGCTTTGCCGGCCAGCCGCTTCAGCCCCAGCCACTGCTGTGACCAAAACCCATCGCCGTAAACCCGCACCCGGCCCTGCGCATCGGGTTCCACCTGATCGCGCACGCCCGTCGGGTCATAACGCTGTTCAAAATTCGCAGTGCCAAACAGCATGTCCCACCACGGAAGCAGAACACCGAAGTTGTGCCCTCCCAGCTTGACCCCCACGCTCCCCACTACGTGTGGTTCGCTGCCCCCCAGGGGGGCTAACTTCCCTTGGGGCGGCCCGGCGGGAAGTTTCCGGTCTACCGGTTTGAGGGGTGTTTCATGCCCTATGCCAATGCTGTGGTGCAGCCGGTGAAAACGCGGGCTTACCCACAGGCGCTCGCCCACGGCACCAAACCAGATGCGCAAATTGGCGTGCTGAAAACTCTCGGATAACTGCGTGAAAGCCACGATGGCGACAAATTGGGCTGGCGCCACACCGATGGTTTGGGCAACCGCCACCAGCAGCACATCGCGCAACAAATCATCAAGCAAGTGGTTGCGGTTGTCGCTCCACATGGTCATCTGGCGCTGGGCATGGTGCAGAGAATGCAGTTGCCACCACCAGTTGAACTGGTGCTGGGCCCGGTGCATCCAGTAGTCAACAAAATCAAGCACCACCAGATAGAACACAAAACTGACCCAGCCCTTGTCGGTCACGCCGGGCCACAGGCCGTCGAGCTGGAACGAGCCCACGCCCATCACGCGCAGGTGGCCGACCAGCTCATCCATCAGCGGCTCGATACTGAAAAACAGCACCACCCGAAATACACCCAGGCGATGGATCAGGGTGTACAACACATCGGTGCGGATGGTGGCGATATCCGTAACAGGCTCTACTGGCCGCCAGCGCTGCAAGGGGCCAATGACGGCCATCAACACCACCAATTGCAGCAAGCCGACCAGCAGCCAGCCAGTGGCGACATAGCCGTCTTCCAGCACCGCGCCCAGCCCCAAGCCAAACAGCAGCGGCTGCACAACCCCTTCAAACAGGCTTTGTTGCCAGGCGGAAAACAGGTCGGTAAACCAGCTCATGGGGTGGCGCGCGTTGGCTCAGTGGGCCGCGATCCAGGGCTTGTAGGCCGGGTGCTCGCGAAGCGTGGCGAAGCAAAAACCCTTTTCTTTCAGGCCAACCAGCAGCGGCTCCAGCACAGCGGGGGCCCAGGGGTCTTTGCGTGACCAGATGCCCAGGTGCGCCACCAGGATGTCGCCAGCCCGGATGTCACGCAATGCCTTTTTGAGCAGTGCTTCATTGGGGTATTGTTCGCTGGGCAGCTCATCGCCCAAAAACCCGGCGGGCGCCCAACCGACGTGCGCGTAGCCACATTTTTGGGCTTCTTCGAGCAAACGGGGCGAGGTTTTGCCACCGGGCGCGCGAAACAAGGGCAATGGCTTTTTGCCCGTGTGGTCACCCACCCGCTCAGCCGCCTGGGCAATTTGGGCGCAGTATTTTTTGGCATCCCACGTGAATTCACGGCCTTCCAGCGCGCCGCTGCTGGCCTTTACCCGAAAGCGGGGTTCGGCGCCTTTGACATCGCCACGCCAGTAGACGTGGTCATAGGTGTGCGAGGCGAATTCATGTCCTTCCGCGGCCCGCGCTTTCCACCACGGTGCCCACGCATTGCCCAGGCTGCCATCACCGGTTTGGGTGCGTTCGTTGGCCGCAAAAAAGGTGACTTTGACGTTTTGGCGCTTCAACACATCGGCAATCAGCGGTGCCGTTCCCATGTGACCTGTATCAAAAGTAAGATACAGTTTGTTATCGCAATTATTTTGAGCTATTGTTGACGTATTAATTGCACAATAGGCTACTATAAAAATAGTAAAAACGCGTAAATTACATACGTTATTTACGCATGAAGCAAAATTCAGAAATAATTTTCTAATGTCGTTTGGCATGGTCCAGCGTGTAAACGCCGTGCGGCGAACGGCCCACCGGCACTTGCCGCACGATGGCACGGCTCTTGGTATCAATCACCGTGAGTTTGCGCGCCCAGCGCGCGGTGTACAGCAAAAATTGGCCATCGGCCGTTACTTCCATGCAGTCGGGCCCACCGGGGGCCAGGAAGCTGTCAACCACCGTCAGGCTTTGGTGGTCAATCTTGCTGATGGTGTTGGCAACCCGGTTGCTGACATACAGGTGACGGCCATCACCGGCGCCGCGAAAAGCGTGCGCGCCCGCGCCGGTTTTGATGGATTTAACCCGTTTGGGCTGTGGGCCACTTAAATCGTAAACCTCAACTGAATCACCGCCGGTCAGGCCCAGCAACAAAAATTTGTCATCGGGTGTGATGTAAACATCGGCTGGCGTGGCACCGGTGGGGCCTCGCCAGACCAGGGTTTGGCTGGGC
>JANOVW010000047.1:0-8810 GCA_031417575.1 Rhodoferax sp.
CGCTCTGAGCGGGAACTGCAGGCATCGGTTACCACCCACACGTCAAACTCGTCTTCCAGCAAGTCGAGCGATGTCTGCAGGAGGCAAACGTGCGCCTCACAACCGGCCATCACAATCAGGTTGCGCTGCGGCGCTTGTTGAACCTGTGGAACCGCTTTTTGCAGGTGTTTGGGCAGGCTGCGGGCATTGCCGGCAGGCGGTTTGGGCGCCACCGGTTCGGGGCGCAACCAATCGCCCAGGCCTTCTTCGACCGCGCTAAACGTCATTTTGCTGAGCGTTTTGCCACACAAGCTGCGCACTTCGGGCACGTTTTCGCCCAAACGCGACGGGTTTTCTTCTGTGCCCCACACCGGCACTTGCAGCAAACGCGCGATCTGCCCCAGTCGCACCGCATTGGCAACCACCATCGCGCTTTCAAAAATCGACGGCATTAATTTGGCTTGGTAATCCACCAACACCAACTGGGAATCATTGACATCTAACAACATAAAACGCTTTCAAAAATGGGCGAGGAACGGAATCGGCCCACGGGTAGCGCCAATAACCTGGGAAGGTACTGCAATTATTCAGGAAAACAAGTCAGCCTGTGATGCGTCCGCGGCCCCCACTTGGTCGGCTAATTCAGTGCCTTTGCCCGCCGCACACCGCGCCACCAACTGGGCCAAATAGGCACCAAAAAGGCCCTGGGCGGTTTGGCCAAAAAGACGGATACGACCCGTGTGCGCAAGCAGCAACAAACCGACGCCATGGGCGAACAATGCGCTGGACTCGCGCAAAGCATCAGCAGGCGGCAGTCCCAGGTCTTGCAGCGCGGCTTCGCAAGGCTGCAGGGCATCGAGCAAGCGCTGATTCAACTGGTTATTAAGCGCCTGCGTGAGCCCGCGCGGCTTGAGGCCGCGTACCAGATAGAAACCCAGATCCAGATCGCGTGGATGAGCCGCATAAAACCCAAACCAGGCCTGGGCTCGCGCTTCCAGGGTTTTGTCAAGCTTGTTTTTGTGGGTTTTGGCCTGCGCTACGGCTTGGTTCAGGCGCTCCAGCGATTCCCCGAGCAGCGCGCCGTAAATGGCCTCTTTGCTGTCGAAGTAGGAATAAATGGCGCCCGGCGTGTAACCCGCTTTCTTGGCGATTTCACGGATGCTGGCACCCTCAATACCCGCCTCGGCAAAGACGCTGCGCGCGGCATCCAGCACGAGGGCGCGCCGCGCATCGGTGTTGGTTTGTTGCCGCTGAAGTTTGGCCTGCATGGCCCAACTATACCGGTGCAAATGCTCAATGCATCAATTAATATTGCTCTTGTTTAATTTTTTAAACAGTGTTTAAATAAATGAATAGACCTACTTGTTATTTAATTCATTTCAAAAATTATGAACCCAACACCATTCACCGCATTGATGACAGGGCAGGATTACCGCGAATCACTGCGCCGCTACAAACCCCGGGTGTTTGTCGATGGCCGCCAAGTGGCCAGCGTGGCTGATGAACGGGCCTTTGGCCCCGGCATCAACGCCATCGCGCTCACCTACGACTACGCCCACAAACCCGCCTACGCCCCGCTGATGACCGCCGTGCAGCACACCAGCGGCAAACGGGTCAACCGCCTGACCCACATCAACACCAGTTCAGGCGATTTGCTCAACAAACTCGAAGCCGTGCGCCTGATTTGCCAAGAAACAGGTTGCGCCCAGCGCTACCTCACGCATGACGCGATGAACGCGATTGGCCAGGTGGCGGCCCGAATCGACGACGCACAAGGTTCTACCGAGAACACGGCGCGGTTCCTCAACTACCTGCACCGCGTGCAAGACCAGGATTTGACGCTGGGCGTCGCCATGACCGACGCCAAAGGCGACCGCAGCCTGCGTCCGCACCTGCAAGCCAACCCCGACACCTACGTGCACGTGGTCGAACGCAACGCCGTGTACAACGGCCAGCGCGGCATTGTCATCAGTGGAACCAAAGCCATCGTGACCGGTGCGCCTTACATGCACGAGCTGCTGGTCATGCCCTGCCGTAACATGGGCGAAAAAGACGCTGATTTTGCGGTGTGTTGCGCCGTACCCATCGATGCGCCGGGCCTCACCATCGTGGCCCGCCCGGCTGGCCGCCCAGGCGAAAAACTTGAACATGGCGACGCCCTGTTCAGCCGCAAATACGGCCAAAGCACCGGCGTTTGCCTGTTCGACAACGTGTTTGTGCCGTATGACAACGTGTTTTACGACGGCAGCCACGGCACCTGGGAACACAGCGGCCACCTCACCTATAGCTACGCCACACACCACCGCCACACCTGCATCGGCGCGCGCGCCGGGTTTGGTGATTTGCTCATCGGCGCGGGTGCCTTGATGTGTGAGGCCAACGGGTTCGACCCGGCCAAAGAAACCCATCTGCGCGAACAAATGGTGGAACTCATCACCATCACCGAAAGCTTTTTCGCCTGTGGTGTGGCCGCCAGCGTGTATGGCAAGGCCGATCCGCACAGCAAAACCTTTGTGCCCGATGCCGTCTTCAGCAACATCGGCAAGCTGCTGTTGGCCACCAAAATCTACGACATGCACCGCATTGCCCACTATGTGAGTGGCGGAATCATCGTCACCCTGCCCGGCCCCGATGAAGACCACAACCCCGAAACCGCCGCCAAACTGAGCGAGGTGCTGCGTGCCAACCCTGACGTGCCCTACGAACAACGCATCCAAACCGCGCGTTTCATCGAAGACCTCACCGCCGGCTACCAAGGCGGCTGGTACAGCACCATCAGCCTGCATGGCGGTGGCTCGCCCGAGGCCATGAAGCAGGAGATTTACCGCAACTACCCGGTGGGCAGCAAGGTGGAGCTGGTGGAGCGCCTGCTGGAGCGCGGCATAGCGGCCGACGGCACAGCCGCCCCAGCCCCGCACAACCCGGCGCGCGCCATCACCCAGGTGCGCCAGCCCGGCAAGTGTTGTGACATGGGTTGCACGGTGCCTGGGCAAGCGGTGATGGTGGATTTGCCTGCAAGCTTGGCGAACAAAGCAAACGCATGACTTTTGGGATGACCGAACCCGCTCCGTTTTCACTTTGAAAACACTTTTTTTCTGGCGGTTTTCAGGCGGCGTTCAAAGAGGTGTCAGGTACAGTCCAACGTATCTGTACACACGGGTTTGTCCCGCTGGAGAATCGCGCCATGAAACGTCGTAACTTCCTCGCCACGTCGGTACTGGCCTCACCCTTGCTCGTGCCCGCACCGGCCCACGCCCAAACTTACCCCTCAAAACCCATCCGCTATGTCGTGCCCGTCTCAGCGGGCGGTGGTGCTGACACCCTGGGCCGCAACGTCACCGAGCGCTGGGCCAAGGTGCTGGGGCAAAGTTTCATCATCGACAACCAGGCTGGTGGCGGCGGCGCCATTGCCTGCCAAAACGTGGCGCGGGCTGTGCCCGATGGTTACACGCTGATTCAGGGCTACGTGGCCACGCACGGCACCAGCCCGGCCACGCGCAAATTGAATTACGACGCAGTGAAAGACTTCACGCCGATTGGCATGATCGGCGGCACGGCCAATGTGTTGGTGGTCAACGCGGCGCTACCGCCCAAAACCATTCAGGAGTTCATCGCCTATCTGAAGGCCAACCCCGGCAAACTGAGCTATGGCTCGGCCGGGCCGGGTTCGCTCACCCACCTCACCATGGAGCTCTTCAAGGCGCAACTCAACAGCTTCATGGTGCACATTCCGTACCGGGGCGTGGCGCCGGCCTTTGTTGATTTGATCGGCGGGCAAACCCAGGCCATGTTCCCCGGTTTGGCGGGAGCCATGCCGCATATCCGCTCGGGGCGGGTGCGGCCGTTGGCCGTAACCGGTTTAACCCGCCACCCGCTCCTGAAAGACGTGCCAACCCTGGACGAAAGCGGCTTCAAAGGGTTTGACGCCATGCAGTGGTATGGCGTGATGGGCCCGGCCGGCATGCCCGCGGCGGTGGTTAAAACATTGAACGAATCGCTTAACCAGGTTCTGCGCATGCCCGACCTGCGCGAAAAAATCTCGGGCGAAGCGGTGGAGCCCTTGCCCATGAGCCCGGAGCAGTTTGGCCAGTTTGTGGTGACCGACATCGCCCGCTGGACCAAGCTGGCCAAAGAGCGGAATATTCAACTGGATAGTTAATGTAGTGAACAAAAATGCCTATTGTTAATGCAATAATTGCACAATAAGCTACTATTTATATACTAAATATTAACATAATTTATACTATATGGCACTAAATACAAAAATAAAAGCAGATCACAACGCGCCTGCCATCACACGGCTGTTGGCCGAGCTTGTGGTCAACCACCCCTCCAAAGGCTGGAGCGATGTGGTTGACCACGAAGCGCACCGCACCTTTTTGAACTGGCTGGGCTGCGCGGTGGGCGCTTCGGGTCACGAGGCAGCCGATGCCGCCTTGGCCGCCGTGCAGATGCTGCAACCCGCACCGCAAGCCAGCGTGCTGGGCCGCAGGCAGCCAAAAGCCGCGTCAATGGCGCAGCCGTGCAAGGTCGATATGGCCAGTGCCGCGCTGCTCAACGGCATCACCTCGCACACCTTTGATTTTGACGACACCCACCTCAAAACCATCATTCACCCGGCCGGGCCCGTGGCTTCGGCCCTGCTGGCAATGGCCGAGGGCCTGAGCGGTTCGCCCGCGCTCGATGGCCGGGTGATCTCGGGCCGCGACCTGATCGACGCACTGGTCATCGGCATTGACGTGAGCTGCCGCGTCGGCAACGCCATGTACCCCGACCATTACGACCGCGGCTGGCACATCACCGGCTCCACCGGCACCTTGGGCGCGGCGGCGGGGTGTGCCCGTTTGCTCAGGCTTGACGTGGCAAAAACCCAAATGGCGTTGGGCATCGCCGCCTCGCAACCGGTGGGCATGCGCGAGCAATTTGGCAGCATGACCAAACCTTTTCACCCCGGTGGCGCAGCTCGCGCGGGGCTGATGAGCGCCCTCTTGGCCAGCCAGGGTTTCACCGCCAGCCCCAAAGCCCTGGAAGCGCCACGCGGCATGATGCAAACCATCTCCACCAAAAACGACTGGAATGAAATCACCCACGAACTGGGCCAGCGTTTTGAGATCAGCTTCAACAGCTACAAACCCTTCGCCTGCGGCATCGTGATTCACCCCACCATTGATGCCGCAACCCAGTTGCGCGCCCAAGGTGTGAAACCCGACGACGTGGAACACATTGAACTCAAGGTGCATTCGCTGGTGCTCGAACTCACCGGCAAAAAAGAGCCGCAAGACGGCTTGCAAGCCAAGTTCAGCGTCTACCACGGCTTTGCCGCTGGGCTGATGATGGGCCAGGCCACCGAAGACGAATACCACGATGGCTTCGTCACCCGGCCCGACATGGTGGCCCTGCGCCGCAAAGTCGTCGCCACGGTGGACGATTCGATTCATGAAGCCAGCGCCGATGTGACCGCCGTTCTCAAAGACGGGCGGCGGGTTCATCTTTTTGTCAAAAACGCCATTGGTTCGTTGGAGAACCCGATGACAGATGCCATGCTGGAAGGCAAGTTTCACGGGCTGTGTGATCCGGTGTTGGGTGCTGCCCAGAGCTCTGAATTGATTGCAGCGCTCTGGCAGGTTGGCAAGGCTGGCGATTTGGCGCAGGTGGTTCACCTTGCAAGTTGATCCTGCGCGATTTGAGAGTCGCTGCGGTGGGGAATGATCGTTCTATATGTGCGTTTAAGTGCGTCCTTGGTGGAAGGTTTTATTTGGGCGCATGTGTTCAGGGCAGGCTCAGGTCGACGGTGCACTCTGCTTCGCGGCTGTCCCCCGTCGCGGCCTAGGGCCGCGGACTCCTCCTTGATGCCGCTGCGCAGAATGCACCATCGACCTGATCTTGGACGCTGGCTTTGGGTATTCTGTATGTTGAATAACCGTCGCAAACCACCTTGGTCTGAGTCGATGATGTCGGGGTGGGTGGCGTAGCGAAGTCAAGGCGGAGACGCGCCCTCCAACGCATGCAAAGCGAACGCCTCAACCCCGCGTCGGGGGACATGAGCGTAGCCACCCACCCCGGCATCGTCGGCTCCCCACCCAGGCCTCCTCGCCATTTGGTAACTTCGGCAACTTCGTCACACCCGGAAGACTCAAAATGTCGCACGGCCATTGGACAACAATAGACCCCTTCCACAGGAGACAAAATGACCACCGCAACCTTCAACTTCACAGGCAAAACAGCCGTCGTCACCGCCACCAGCGGGATTGGCTTGGGCATTGCCCTGGCCTTGCGTGATGCGGGGGCGCGGGTGATTGCGGCGGGGCTGCCAGCGGCTGACCCCGGCACATTGCAGGGCCTGGACTACCGGGCCCTGGATGTGACCGATACGACTTCGATTGCGGCGTTGTTTGGCGGCTTGGAGCGTTTGGACATCTTGGTCAACGCGGCAGGCATCATCCGCCGCGCGGCGGAGCACGAACCCGATGTGTTTGAGCAAGTAATCGCCGTTAACCTCAACGGCACCATGCGCTGCTGCCAGGCGGCCAAAGCGTTGTTGATGCAAAGCAAAGGCAGCGTGGTCAACATCGCATCTATGTTGAGCTTTTTTGGCGGAGCCCATGCACCTGGCTACAGTGCCAGCAAGGGCGGCGTGGCCCAACTGACAAAGAGCCTTGCCAACGCCTGGGCCGCACAGGGTGTGCGGGTGAACGCGGTGGCGCCGGGCTACATCACCACTGCGCTCACGCAACCCCTGCAAGACGACCCGGGCAAGAGTGACCCCATCGTGGCGCGCACCCCCATGGGCCGCTGGGGCACGCCGGCAGACGTGGCCGGGCCGGTGCTGTTTTTGTGCTCGGACGCGGCGGTATTTGTTACCGGTGCCATCTTGCCGGTCGATGGCGGTTATCTGGTGTTTTGACTATGAACACACCCGCCGACACCGCCCGCATGCCCTACCAACTGACCTTCCCCGTCGACGCCAAGGCCGAGATTGTGGTGGGCAGTGTGATACCCGAAGACGAACGCGTCTGGGTGCCGCAAGCGCCCGATGTGTGGTTTCGGCCCCTGTGCCTGAACACCGTGCAGGGTTATTGGGTCAACCTGCTGCGGGTGCGCAAATCGGGGGTGTTGAGCCGCCACCGCCACCCAGCGCCGGTGCACGGCATGGTGCTGCGTGGCAAATTGCGTTACCTGGAGCACGATTGGGTGGCCTGCGAGGGCAGTTATGTGTTTGAGCCGCCCGGCGAAACCCACACCCTGGTGGTGCCCGAAGACGTGGCCGAGATGATCACCTTGTTTCACATCACCGGGGCGATGATTTATGTGGACCCGTGGGGCAAACAGACCGGCTACGAAGACGTGTTCAGCAAGATTGAGCTGTGCCGCGCCCACTATACCGCCTGTGGATTGGGCGCAGACTATGTCAACCAGTTCATCCGTTGAGGTGCGCATCCTGCAAGGCCAGGACGCACCCTACCCGCACGCTGACATCAACATCGTCATCGACGTTATCCGCGCCTTCACAGTGAGCCAGATCGCCTTTTCAAAAGGCGTGCGCGAGATATTTCTGGTGAACACCGTGGCTGAGGCGATGGCACTGCGTGCAGCGCAACCGGGTTTGCTGCTGGCCGGTGAAATTGATGGTTTGCCGATTGACGGGTTTGACCTGGACAACTCGCCTTACACGTTCTCAAAAGCCGAATTGGCGGGGCGAACCTTGGTGCAAAAAACCACCAACGGCGTGAAGGCCACTCTGCTGGCGTTGAACGCGCCCGTCATTCTGGTCACCGGTTTTTCCAACGCCAAAACGACGGCACTGCACGCCCGACGATTGGCCCAAAACAGGGCCGAACAGATCGGCCAGAAAAACCAGACGTGCACGGTGAATGTGATCGCCTCGCACCCCGAAGACGACGATGACGTTGCCGTAGCCCAGTACATCCGCGACATTCTGCTGGGTGAGAGCGCGGTGCGATTGGCCGATGTACAGCAACGCATTCACCAGTCAAGCCCGGCCGAGAAATTTCTGGATCCGGCCCAGCCGGAGTACCGGGCAGAAGACATTCCGTTTTGTACCCAAGAGGTAAACGTAGATTTTGTGATGCAGGTGGATGCCAGCCGGGCGCTGCCCACAATCGTCCGGCGGACCGCCTTAACTTGACGCCAGCAGTTCCCGCAATTGCGCCTTGGCAATCTTCTCCAGCGTGGAACGCGGAAAGTCATCAATCAGGCGCGTCTCGACCGGGCGTTTGAAATCGGCCAGTTGCGCCTTGCAGGCCGCGCCCACACGCTCTGCCAGCCCAGCCAACTCGGCTACGGGCATCTCGGGCGCAGGCCGGATGAAGAGCACCGGCACTTCCTCCAGCATGGGGTGCTTTTTGGCCACCACGGCACATTCAAACACGCCAGGCACTTGCAGCACCACGCGTTCAATCTCGGAGGCGGCGACGTTTTCACCGCCCACTTTCAGCATGTCTTTGTTGCGGTCGCCAAACTGCAAACTGCCGCAGGGCAGCAGGTTGATCATGTCGCCGGTTTTGAACCAGCCGTCGGCATCAAAACTGTCGGCCGTCGCGCGGGCGTTGCCCAGGTATTCCTGAAACAGCGAAAGGCCGCGGATGCCCCGGATGAACAAGTGGCCACCGCCCTCGCCCGCTTGCAGATGCCGGGCCTCCTGCAGGGGCACATCGTCGCGATCAACCACGGCAATGTCATATTCAGGTGCCGGGCGGCCGATGGAGAGCGGTGTGTTCGGCACCTGCGGGCTGCCCACAATGCCGTGGGTGATGGTTTCGGTCATGCCCCACCAGCCCATGGTTTTGATGCCAAAGTGCGCATCGCTGGGC
>JANOVW010000048.1:0-6698 GCA_031417575.1 Rhodoferax sp.
CGGCATCGACCACTTTGAGGGCAACAGCGTGTTTTTCACCGACGGCAAATCAGAGACGTTCGACACCGTCGTCGCCTGCACCGGCTTTTGGATTAGTTTTCCTTTTTTTGACAAATCATTCATCGATTTTCAACACGTCGACAAAACGCCGCTGTATCTCAAAATGTGCCATGCCGACTACAAAAACCTGCACTTCATTGGCTTGTTTCAGCCGTTGGGTTGCATCTGGCCCATGGCAGACATGCAAGCACGCCTGGCGGTAGCCGAAATCAAAGGCCAATGGGCGCGCCCGGTCGAGATCCAGGCGGCTATCGACCATGAGATGAAGCATCCACACTTCGCCTTTGAGCGCGCTGCCCGTCACAGCACCGAGGTTGACTACCACGCCTTTCGCAGGGAGCTGGCGGCTGAGCTGGCCAAAGCTGGGCAAGATATCGGCAAGCCGCCAGCCATGCGCAAACCGCCATTGGTGCGGCCAGCGTCGTTACCCGCATGACTTTTGCAACCGTTGCATTCAACACGGTAAACTTGTTCGTCTAACCGCGCGCAGGCCAAATTGCCGGCGGAATTGCAGCATTTGTTTTGACCTCACCTTGATTACTTCCTATGTCCACCCACCCCATCATCCTCAACCCCCGCAGCAAAAACATCACCGAAGGCAAGGCACGTGCCTCCAACCGCTCGATGTATTACGCCATGGGATACGAAGCCAGCGACTTCAAAAAGCCGATGGTAGGCGTGGCCAATGGGCACAGCACGATCACGCCTTGCAACAGCGGTTTGCAAAAGTTGGCAGACGCGGCCATTGCCGGTATTGAAGAGGCCGGTGGCAACGCCCAAGTGTTTGGCGTGCCCACGATCTCCGATGGCATGGCCATGGGCACGGAGGGCATGAAGTATTCGCTGGTGTCACGCGAAGTCATCGCCGATTGCATCGAAACCTGCGTGCAGGGCCAATGGATGGACGGTGTGGTGGTCGTCGGCGGTTGCGACAAAAACATGCCCGGGGGCATGATGGGCATGCTGCGCGCCAACGTACCCGCCATTTATGTGTACGGCGGCACCATCCTGCCCGGCCATTACAAAGGGCAAGACCTCAACATCGTCAGCGTGTTTGAAGCCGTGGGCCAAAACGCGGCCGGCAACATGAGCGACGAAGACCTGCTGCAAATCGAGCGCCGCGCCGTGCCAGGCACGGGTTCCTGCGGTGGCATGTACACGGCCAACACCATGTCGTCGGCGTTCGAGGCGTTGGGGCTGTCCCTGCCCTACTCTTCCACCATGGCCAACCCCCACGATGAAAAGCTGAACTCGGCCAAAGAATCGGCCAAAGTGCTGATCGAGGCCATCAAAAAAGACATCAAACCGCGCGACGTGGTGACCCGCAAAGCACTCGAAAACGCAGTGGCAGTGATCATGGCCACCGGCGGCAGCACCAACGGGGTGTTGCACTTTTTGGCCATTGCGCATGCGGCGGGTGTTGAGTTCACCATCGACGACTTTGAAACCGTGCGCAAACGTACACCCGTGCTGTGCGACTTGAAACCCTCCGGCAAATACCTGGCCGTTGACCTGCACAAAGCGGGCGGTATTCCGCAGGTGATGAAGACGCTTTTGGCCGCTGGCCTGCTGTATGGCGACTGCATCACCATCAGCGGGCAAACCATCGCCGAAGTGCTCAAAGACCTGCCCGACGCGCCGCGTGCCGACCAGGACGTGATTCGCCCGATCAGCAACCCCATGTACAAACAGGGCCATTTGGCCATTTTGAAGGGCAATTTATCGCCCGAGGGCTGCGTGGCCAAAATAACCGGGCTGAAAAAGCCCGTGATGACCGGCCCAGCCCGCGTTTTTGAGGACGAACAATCAGGCCTTGCGGCCATCTTGGCGGGAAAAATTGTGGCTGGTGATGTGATGGTTTTGCGTTACCTGGGTCCCAAAGGCGGCCCCGGCATGCCCGAAATGCTGGCACCAACGGGTGCGCTCATCGGCGCCGGCTTGGGTGAATCCGTGGGTTTGATCACCGATGGCCGCTTCTCTGGCGGTACCTGGGGCATGGTGGTTGGCCACGTGGCGCCCGAAGCAGCCGTGGGCGGCTTGATCGCATTTATCCAGGAAGGTGATTCCATCACCATCGATTCTGTGCAGCTCTTGTTGCAATTGAACGTCAGCGAGGAAGAAATCGCGCGTCGTCAAGCAGGCTGGGTTGCGCCCAAGCCACGCTACACGCGCGGCGTTCAGGCGAAATTTGCGTTTAACGCCTCAACAGCCAGCAAAGGTGCGGTGTTAGACAACTTTTAAGCCAGCGCAACGGTCACTTCTTTTTCTTGGGCATCAGGGTGCCCATGGCAATCTTCTGCTTTTCGATGCGCTCTTTTTTGCGGGAATCTTCACGCTCCATCGCCTTCTTTTTGGTGTAGCCTGTGCCATCGGCCCAGGCCCACCATACCATCGCCAAACCAAAAGGAATCAGGCAGACCAGCCAACTCCAGTTGGACACGGGCGCCACCTCAAGATATTTGAGCGCCAACAGAAAAATACCTACACCCACCAAATACATAAGTAACCCCTGGTTATTCAAGCCCTGACCGCCGCCGCCTGTCAACCGCTTGACTACAATCGCGTTGAAGCACTGTAACCCAACCTTTCCCTAAGGAAAACGATGAAATCGCGTACTTTTTCAGTGGTATTTGCCCTAAGCTCTGGCCTGATGACAGCTTTCGCCTCTGCACCCGCTCTGGCTGACCAGGCTTTGGCCACCTCCAAAAACTGCATGGCCTGTCATGCGGCTGACAAAAAACTGGTAGGGCCAAGCTACAAAGACGTCGCTGCGAAATACGCTACAGACAAATCTGCGGTCGACAAACTCGCCGCCAAAATCCTCAAAGGCGGCTCTGGCGCCTGGGGTGCGGTGCCCATGCCAGCCAACGCCCAGGTGAGTGAAGCCGAAGCAAAAAAACTGGCCGCTTGGGTGATGTCGGTCAAGTAAAGTTGGCCTGAAAAAACTTTGCAATTAGTCTTTTATTTATCCGAAAAAAAGGCCCGCTTATCGCGGGCCTTTTTGTTCTCGTATTAATTGCACTACCAGCTATTTATAAAGTATCATTTATTAACAATTTATAAACGTTAATTGGGTTAAATTACTAACCTTTAATAATTTTACAATTATAACGGCTGCGCCAACTGTTCCAGAATCGCCGGGTTTTCCAACGTTGAGGTGTCTTGGGTAATAGTTTCACCCTTGGCAATGGAGCGCAGCAAACGCCGCATGATCTTGCCACTGCGGGTTTTGGGCAAGTTGTCGCCAAAACGAATGTCTTTGGGTTTGGCAATCGGCCCGATTTCTTTGGCGACCCAATTGCGCAGTTCGTTGGCAATTTTTTTGGCCTCTTCTCCTGTCGGCCGCGACCGCTTGAGCACCACAAAGGCGCAAATCGCTTCGCCCGTCAAATCATCCGGGCGCCCTACTACGGCAGCTTCTGCCACCAAATCTGACTTGGAAACCAATGCAGATTCAATTTCCATGGTTCCAAGCCGATGACCCGACACGTTCAGCACGTCGTCAATTCGCCCGGTGATGCGGAAATAACCCCGATCTGCACTGCGCACGGCGCCATCGCCCGCGAGGTAAATGTTGCCACCCATTTCGGCCGGGAAGTAACTTTTCACAAACCGCTCCGGGTCACCCCAAATGGTGCGGATCATGCTCGGCCAGGGGCGTTTAATGACCAGCAGGCCACCAGAGCCATTGGGCAGGTCGTGTCCGGTTTCGTCAACAATGGCCGCCATGATGCCCGGCAGCGGCAAGGTGCAGCTACCCGGAACCAGCGGCGTAGCGCCCGGCAACGGTGTGATCATGTGGCCACCGGTTTCGGTCTGCCAGAAGGTGTCCACAATCGGGCAACGCTCGCCGCCGACATGTTTGTGATACCACATCCAGGCTTCAGGGTTGATGGGTTCGCCGACACTGCCCAAAATGCGCAGGCTGCTCAGGTCTGAACGCGCCGGGTGTACTTTTGCATCTCCTTCAGCGGCCTTGATAAGCGAGCGGATCGCCGTCGGTGCCGTGTAGAAAATCGTGCACTTGTGTTTTTCAATGGTCTGCCAAAACCGTCCGGCGTTGGGATACGTGGGAACGCCTTCAAAAACGATTTGGGTGGCGCCGGCCGCCAAAGGGCCATAAGCCACGTAGGTGTGGCCGGTGATCCAGCCGATATCTGCCGTGCACCAAAAGACATCGTCAGGGCGAATGTCGAAGGTCCAATCCATGGTGAGTTTGGCCCACAACAAATAACCGCCCGTGCTGTGCTGCACGCCCTTGGGTTTGCCGGTGGAGCCGGAGGTGTAAAGTATAAAAAGTGGGTGCTATGCGTTCACCACAGCGGGGGCACATTCGGTGCTTTGACCCTGCAAGGCTTCGCTGAAACTCAAATCGCGCCCGGCCACCATGTTGCAGGGCGACGCGGTGCGCATATAGACAAACATCTTTTTGATGCTTTCGCAACCGCCCAATGCAATACCTTCATCCACAATGGATTTAAGCGGCAACTCTTTGCCGCCGCGCATCTGGTAGTTGGCGGTAATGACGGCAGTTGCGCCTGCATCCCCAATGCGCTCTTGCAGGCTTTTGGCTGAAAAACCGCCAAACACCACGCTGTGGGTGGCCCCAATACGGGCACATGCCTGCATGGCCACCACGCCTTCGATCGTCATCGGCATGTAGATGACAACACGGTCACCTTGCTGGATGCCGTTGGCCTTGAGTGCATTGGCAAACTGGCTCACCCTGGCCAACAACTCCTTGTAGGTGACTCGCGTCACCATACCGTCATCCGATTCAAAAATGATTGCCGTCTTGTTTTCAACCGGTGTGCCCATGTGCTTGTCGAGGCAATTGGCCGAAGCATTGAGCTCGCCATCTTCAAACCATTTGTAAAAAGGCGCGTTTGACTCGTTCAAGGTTTGGGTGAATGGCTTGGTCCAGACCAGGTTGTCGCGTGCCAGTTTGGCCCAGAATCCTTCAAAGTCATCGGCAGCGGCTTGACACATAGCCTCGTAAGCAGGCATGCCGCTGATACGCGACGATTTGACGATGGCCTCGGAAGGCAGGAAAACACGGTTTTCAACCAAAATAGATTCAATGGCTGAACTGGACGTCGAACTCGATGTACTCATGGTCTGGTCTCCTGTTATGGTTAACCCGCATTGTTGGCAATGGCACTTACGCGCCCCTGACTTTCTGCAAACTGACAAATTTACCATGGTGCCGCTACTTGGTTGCACCCTGGCAGCCTCCACACAACCTTAGGCGTTGCCTGCAGCCATGGGAACTACAATCATTTTCGCTACCCACCAAACCGGTTTTTCGTCTGCTTGTTTGCAATTCCTGAAGCCTGCTTTTTATTCCCTGCGGCCCATTGCGCTACTCTTACTTCCAATTCCCAACTATCAGCCATGAGCATCCACAAAAAACAATCCAACAACGGCATGCGCACGCTGCCCAACCTGATTTTTGCCAGCCGGTGGTTGCAGATGCCGCTGTACCTGGGGTTGATATTGGCGCAAGCCGTATATGTTTACCACTTTGGTCTGGAGCTTTACCACCTGATTGGCGCGGCCTTTGGCAGTCAATCCGATGTTGATGCGCTGGTCAAGAGCATCGGGTATGTGGCAGATGTCAAAATTACCACGTTGAATGAAACCGTCATCATGCTGGTAGTACTGGCCCTGATTGATGTGGTGATGATCTCAAACCTGCTGATCATGGTGATTGTGGGTGGCTACGAGACCTTCGTGAGCCGCATGAACCTGGAAAACCACCCCGATCAGCCTGAGTGGTTGAGCCATGTGAATGCCAGCGTGCTGAAAGTGAAACTGGCAACCGCCATCATCGGCATATCGTCTATCCACCTGCTCAAGACCTTCATCAATGCCGCCAACTATTCCGAAAAAGTGTTGCTGTGGCAAACCGTGATTCACGTGGTGTTTCTCTTGAGCGCGATGGCCATCGCCTACACCGACAAATTGATGGCGCGTGAGGACCATGAGGCCAAACTGATTGACGGCCGAGCCAACAACGACTGACTGAACAGCTATACCGCAAGCTTTACCCAACCTTTTCATCACACCTTTCATGACGACCATCAGACAAGCCGACCTCATCGAATCCGTTGCTGCCGCGCTCCAATACATCAGTTATTACCACCCGGTGGACTACATCACCCATTTGGCGAGGGCCTATGAGCGGGAACAAAGCCCGGCTGCCAAGGATGCCATTGCACAAATTCTGACGAACAGCAAAATGAGCGCCATGGGCCATCGGCCCATGTGCCAAGACACCGGTATCGTGAATGTGTTCTTGAAAGTCGGCATGAGCGTGCGGCTGGATCATTTCACGGGCAGCCTGGAAGATGCCATTAACGAAGGGGTTCGCCAGGGCTATAACCACCCTGACAACGTTTTGCGTGCCAGCGTGGTGGCTGACCCGCAATTTGAGCGCAAGAACACGAAAGACAACACCCCTGCCGTCATCTTCACCGAACTGGTGCCGGGCAACACGATTGAGGTGACCGTTGCCGCCAAAGGTGGCGGCAGTGAAAACAAAAGCAAGCTCATCATGCTCAACCCGAGCGACAGCGTGGTTGATTGGGTTTTGAAAACCGTGCCCACCATGGGTGCCGGCTGGTGCCCGCCCGGCA
>JANOVW010000049.1:0-3208 GCA_031417575.1 Rhodoferax sp.
GATCGCATCAGCGGCGGTCTTCCGATCCAGCGAGTGACAAAAGATGGCCCGAAAGATGGCCGCGGCTATTGGGCTAACGATCTCATCCCACATCAAGCCAGACGGCAGTCAAAACTTGTATGTGGGCCAGCCGGTGGATGGCGAGGCTCTCAAACCCAACGGCATTGCGCTGATGGCAGACGGTTCATTTCTGGTGGCGCATCTGGGGGCTGAACAAGGCGGCGTGTTTTGCCTGAACCGGGAAGGGCAAACCCAGCCGTTTTTACGCACGGTCGACGGTGTGGACATGCCACCCAGCAACTTTGTGACTGAAGACGAGGCTGGCCGCATCTGGATCACGGTGAGCACGCGCCTGTCGCCACGCTCACGGGGGTACCGGCGCAGTTGCAACGATGGCTTCGTCATCCTGGTGGATCATAAGGGCGCGCGCATTGTGGCCGATGGCCTGGGTTATACCAACGAATGCCTGGTGCACCCCAATGGTCAATGGCTTTACGTGAACGAGACGTTTGCCCGCCGCTTGTCTCGTTTCCCCCTGCGTGCAGACGGCAGTCTGGGTGAGAAACAAGTGGTGACCGAGTTTGGTGAAGGTGTCTATCCCGATGGTTTGGCGTTTGATGTGCTGGGGAACGCCTGGGTCGTCAGCATCGTGAGCAACAGTGTGATTCGGGTTGCCCCGGACGGAAAACAGCACGTGTTGTTGTGCGATGTTGAACCGGAGCACCTGGCTTGGGTAGAAGCTGCGTATAAGGCCGACGAGATGGGTCGCCCGCACCTGGACGGTGTAAAAAGCCGAACCCTCAAAAATATCTCCAGCCTGGCCTTTGGTGGTGCCGACCTCAAGACAGGCTACCTGGGTTGTTTGCTGGGTGATGCTGTGGCACAGGTCGCCATGCCCGTGGCCGGCCATCCACCGGTTCACTGGCGGTATTGACCGATGAAGGCACCCATGCGCTCCCCCCATAACGCTGCTGCCATGGCAGACGTCGGCACCTTGGTTGACACCGCCTACCAAGACATTCGTCGCCGCATTTTGGACAATATTTGGTCGCCAGGTTACCAAGCGCTGGAGCAGGATATTGCGTCTCAGCTGGGCATGAGTCGTACGCCGGTTCACGAGGCGTTGACTCGTCTGGCCAAAGAAGGCTTGGTTGAAGTGGCGCCACGGCGCGGCATGCGTGTGTTGCCGGTCTCGCCAAACGACATGAAAGAGATTTATGAGATTTTGACGGCGCTTGAAAGCATGGCAGCATCTTTGCTGGCAGCGCGCCGGCCGAGTGACGACGAACTCAAGCCACTGGTGCAGGCCACCCGCGCCATGGAGGCCGCCTTGAAACGCGGCGATCTGGATGCTTGGGCCCAGGCAGACGAGTCGTTTCATGAAAAGCTGATGGTGATGGCCGGCAACAAGTTGTTGTCAGACGCAGTGATGAGTTACTGGGATCGCGCTCACCGGGCCCGCATGTTCACGCTGCGTTTGCGTCCGCCGCCGATCAGTTCCACCCAGGAGCATATGGCCTTGGTGGAGCGATTGCAGCATGGCGACGCACCGGGCGCAGAAAAGGTCTATCGGGAACATCGGGCGCGCGCCAGCCGTGAGTTATTGGCCATTTTTGAAAAATTTCGGCTGCAGCAAATGTAAACAGCGCGTGCTTCTGCCTTCAATTTTTATACCCATGCACTTCAACGGATAACGCCAAATAGCCAACCCCAATGACCATGAAATCAAGCTACCACATTGCCGTTTTGCCCGGCGACGGCATAGGCGTCGAGGTTATGCACGCTGCGCAGCATGTATTGGGCAGCGTTGCCAAGCGTTTGGGCGTTGCACTGGCGTTGGACTACCAGGACGCGGGCGCACAACACTACCTGAACAGTGGCGTGGCATTGCCAGAGAGCACATTGAAAGTCTGTGACCACGCTGACGCGATTTTGTTTGGCGCCATGGGGCTGCCGCATGTTCGGGGTGCCGACGGTACTGAGATCATTCCGCAGCTGGATTTGCGTTTTCACTTCGACCTGTATGCCGGTGTGCGGCCTATCCGCACCTTCAAAGGGCTGCCAACGCCTTTGGCTCATCCGAAAGCAGCAGAAATTGATTTGGTGCTGGTTCGGGAAAGTACCGAAGGCTTGTTTTATGCCCGCGGCCGCAGCGAAACCCGCCCTGACGGTGTTTACGACACCATGCAGATCACCCACAAAGGCACGGCCCGTATCTGCGAGTTTGCCTTCAAATTGGCCGAGCAGCGTGCGGCTACCCGGCAGCGGCCGGGCCACGTGACCAATGTCGACAAGGCCAACGTGTTTGCCTCAATGGCCCTTTGGCGGAAAATTTTTGAAACCACAGCGCAACAGCACCCGACCATCGCCGTGGATAGCGCTTATGTCGACGCCATGGCGCTGAATTTGGTGATGAAGCCGTGGACCTATGACGTTTTGGTGACCGAAAACATGTTCGGCGACATTCTGTCGGATCTGATCGCAGCGTTGGTCGGGGGCATGGGTATGGCTCCATCAGGGGACATTGGCGACCATCATGCGCTGTTTCAGCCTGCCCACGGCACGGCGCCAGACATTGCAGGTCAAGGCAAGGCCAACCCGACAGCCATGTTGCTGTCATCCGCCATGATGCTGGAATGGTTGGGCAATCGTCATGGCGATTCCCGGCTGTGCGATGGTGCGGCCCTGATTGACGGGGCGGTGCAGCATGTATTTGCCACAGGACAGGTACGCCCTCATGAATTCGGCGGAAGCCATGGCACCGCGGCAATCACAGAAGCGGTAGATGCCGCTTTGTCAAAGGTAGCGTGACATGACCGGATCGTCGCCAGCCCCTGCCCAGCCACGCCGTATTGCGGTGGTGGGGGCGGGCTACTTCAGCCAGTTTCATTTGGCGGGGTGGGCAGAGGTGCCCGGTGTCGAGGTGGTGGGTCTTTGTGATGTGGATACAAAAAAAGCAGGAGAACTAGCCGGTCAATTTGGCATCTCCAGAACCTACCCGGACATCCACAGCATGTTGCGTGGAGCCCAAGCAGACGTGGTTGACGTTGTGGTGCCACCCGCCGCTCAGGCTGGCGTGTTGACACCCTTGCTGGAAGCAGGTTTGCCCGTGATTTGCCAAAAACCATTTGGTGTGGACTATGCGCAAGCGAAAGTGTTTGCAGACCAGGCCAGTGCCAACCATACCCCGCTCATTGTTCATGAAAAT
>JANOVW010000050.1:0-51457 GCA_031417575.1 Rhodoferax sp.
GCGCTGCCGCCGGGGTTTGCTTGAAAACGATCTCTTCATCGAGCGTTTTTTCAAACGGTTTGAGTCAAGTTTGACAGTAGCACAGGCCGGCGGACTAACCCGTTTGATGGACTTGAGTGACAATGATTTGATGGACTTGCACCTGCGCCGCAAGGAACTCAAAGACCTTGAAGATGCGCCCCAAGACGAAGATGCGCAGGCCGTATTGCAGATGTTGAGAATCCTGAAATAGTGTTGAATTAAAGTAAAACCGAAGTGCAAAGCAAAGGGCAAAAAATGAAACTATCAGACAACAAAGCCACCCTGTCGTTCAGCAACGGCAGCCCCAGCGTTGACATGCCCGTTTACAGCGGCACCATTGGCCCCGACGTGATCGACATCCGCAAGCTGTATGGCCAAACCGGCATGTTCACTTACGACCCGGGTTTTCTTTCAACCGCATCGTGTCAGTCCAACATCACCTTCATTGACGGTGACAAGGGCGAATTGCTCTACCGCGGTTACCCCATTGAGCAGCTGGCAACGCAATGTGACTACATGGAAACCTGCCACTTGTTGCTGTACGGAGAGTTGCCCAACGCCGAGGGAAAGGCCAAATTCAGCAAACTGGTCTCCATGCACACCATGGTGAATGAGCAGATGCAATTTTTCTTGCGCGGTTTCCGCCGTGACGCGCATCCCATGGCGATCATGACCGGCCTGGTCGGCGCGTTGTCGGCCTTCTACCACGACAGCACCGACATCAACAACCCGCAGCACCGCGAGATCGCTGCCATCCGCCTGATCGCCAAAATGCCAACGCTGGTGGCCATGGCTTACAAATACACCGTGGGCCAGCCTTATATTTACCCGCGCAATGAACTGAGCTACGCCGGCAACTTTTTGCACATGATGTTCGCCACACCGTGCGAAGACTACAAAGTAAGCCCGGTGCTGGAACGCGCCATGGACCGCATCTTTACCCTGCATGCTGACCACGAACAAAACGCCTCCACTTCTACCGTGCGCTTGTGCGGTAGCTCGGGCACGAACCCGTTTGCCGCCATTGCGGCAGGTGTAGCCTGCCTTTGGGGCCCGGCGCACGGCGGTGCGAATGAGGCGGCGCTGAACATGCTTGAAGACATCCAGAAGATGGGTGGCGTGGCCAAAGTTGGCGAGTTCATGGAGAAAGCCAAGGATAAAAACTCCGGCGTGAAGCTGATGGGTTTTGGCCATCGCGTCTACAAAAACTACGACCCCCGCGCCAAACTCATGCAGGAAACCTGCAAGGAAGTGCTGGCCGAGCTGGGCCTGGAAAACGATCCGCTCTTCAAGTTGGCCATGGCGCTGGAAAAAATCGCGCTCGAAGACGACTATTTCGTTTCCCGCAAGTTGTACCCCAATGTCGATTTTTACAGCGGCATTGTGCAACGCGCCATCGGCATCCCCGTGCCGTTGTTCACCGCTGTCTTCGCCCTCGCCCGCACCGTCGGCTGGATCGCCCAATTGAACGAAATGATCGGCGACCCGGAATACAAAATTGGCCGTCCGCGCCAGTTGTTCAGCGGCTCGGTGGCGCGGGATGTGGTGTCGCTGGCAAGTCGTTAGTCCGTCGATTGGCAGCAAACGCTTTGCTGCCAATTTACCAAATTGTCAATCTAAAAAATTAATTGAATATTTTTAGATCGTTTATACTATTTAATAGATAGCTGTTACTGCCATTATTTAGAGAACAATTTTCGGATAATACCAAACACTTATTTTTCAAACAAATAAATAGCCGTTAAGTGATCGTTTCGCGTGATTGTTTGCTGGCGGCTAGCCTTTTCCCGAGGGCGGCAAGGCTTGCTTCAGCAGGCCAGACAGGCCTTCAAATGGTTTGGTTTGGGAGGCGGATGCGGCTTCAAAATCATCATCCTGCACACTCAATTTGACGGGTACCGGGCAGGTTTCGTGTAGCGCAATCAGCGGGATGGCCATCAGCAGCTCATCCTCCACCAGCTCAGCCAGGTTGAATTGTTTGCTCAACACCAACAAATCTTCTTCGCTCTCGTCGTCGGCCGCTTCGGCTTCTTTTTCAGTCAACACAAAACGAAATGTGTAGCTGACATCCACCGCATGCGGGAACTCATTCAAGCACCGTTGGCAGGTTTGCGGCAAGCTGGTTTTCAGGCCCAATGCCAGCCACGGCTGCACATGCCCATCGGCAGCCGTCCGAGAATCGAAAGTGGCCACCCATTGCACCTGCCCGTCGGGCTGCAAACCAGGCAATTCCGCGACCAGGCGCGGGTAGTTTTGCAACAGGTCACACCCGGCCAGCCGGGTTGAGGCCGTTGCGAGTGACTTGACATCCAGCCGGCTGGGGACAGGCTGGGGTGGTGCCGATGTGGCGGGGTGTAAGCTAGGAGGCATCAAGGCAGTGTAAGACAATCACACGATGCCTCTGCCTTCTACATCGACTCCTTCCGCGCATTCCAGTACCCACCCAGGTAGTACACCAACGACCCAACGCCTACTGGTACTGGGCTCCACGTCAGCCTACCGCCGCGAATTGTTGCAGCGGCTGCGGTTGCCGTTTGAGGTGGCTTCGCCGGAGGTAGACGAAACGCCCTTGCCCGGCCCACAACCTGAAGCCCCGCGTGCGCTGGCGCTGCGCCTTGCGCTGGCCAAAGCCCGTGCCGTGGCCGCGCGCTACCCACAAGCGGTGGTAATCGGCTCGGATCAGGTGGCAGATCTGGATGGCACGCCACTGGGCAAGCCGGGTGACCACGCCCGCGCCACCCTGCAATTGCGCGCCATGCGCGGCAAAACCGTGGTGTTTCAAACAGCGCTGGCGGTCGTTTGTCTGGAAACCGGTTTTGAGCAAGTAGATCTAGCCGCCGTCAAGGTACGCTTTCGAAACCTGACAGACACCGAAATCGAGGCCTATTTGCACGCCGAGCAGCCCTATGATTGCGCGGGCAGCGCCAAAAGCGAAGGCCTGGGTATCGCCCTGCTGGACGCCATCGACAGCGACGACCCCACCGCCTTGGTCGGCCTGCCACTCATCCGCACCTGCCAAATGATCCGCGCCGCCGGGATCGCCGTTTTATGAGCGCGGGGGCCTTGTATCTGGTCCCGGCCCCGCTGGATTTTGGGTGCGACGTTCAGGCCGAATTGCAGGATGTACTGCCCCAAAAGACCCTGCAAATCGCCTCGCAACTGCAACACTGGATTTGTGAAAACGCCAAAAGCACACGGGCTTATCTCAAACGGGTCGACGCCTTGCATCCGCTGAAACATCCGGTTCAGCAATTGAATATCCAGGAGTTGCCTCGCGCCGTGCACAAAAAGGGCGATCACGTGGTACCCCCCGCAGGCGGCAAATCGGCCGCAGGTGCCGCGCCATTCGATGCCAAACCGCTGCTGGCGGCCTGCCTGCAAGGGCATGATGTGGGCTTGGTCAGTGAAGCTGGCATGCCCGCCGTGGCAGATCCTGGCTCATCTGTGGTTCGGGCAGCCCATGATTTGGGCATTGCCGTGGTGCCGCTGGTCGGGCCCGTGTCGTTGTTGCTGGCGCTGGCTGCCAGTGGTTTGAACGGCCAAAATTTTGCGTTTGTTGGTTATCTGCCAACCGACGCAGCCGAACGCGGCAAACGGATTCGGGAACTGGAGGCGATGGCGCTCAAAACCGGGCAAACCCAGCTCTTCATCGAAACGCCTTACCGCAACCAGGCGTTATGGCAGGCGCTGCTGCAAACCCTGCAACCCGCCACCCGGCTGGCCACCAGCGCGGCGCTCACACTCAGCCACGCGGCAAACCAGTCTTACAGCGTCAAAGCCTGGAAGGCCAAAACGCCACAGCTGGACAACCGCACGCCCACGGTGTTTTTGATCGGACCCTGAACGCTGTCGAACCCATTGCCAATAGCAGCCCGCTTGAATGACTGGAATCAGCGCAGCGCCGGCACGGCATTCATCATGCGCAGCGCCTTGGCTCCGCCTTCGCCGATAGACGCACCAAATCGCTTGGCCAGACGTTCGGCCACGTTGTCGCGCCGGGTGTAATCAATCAGGTCTTCGGCTTTGACAACTTCACGGGCGACGAAATCCAAGCTTCCCAGCTGGTCGGCCAGCCCCAGCTCAATCGCCTGCTGGCCGCTCCAGAACAGGCCACTGAACATCTCATGCGTTTCTTTCAGGCGTTTGCCACGCCCAGCTTTCACCACGTCAATAAACTGCTTGTGGATCTGGTCCAGCATGGTTTGCGCAAACGCGCGCTGCTTTTCGGTTTGCGGGCTGAAGGGGTCCAGGAAGCCTTTGTTCTCGCCGGCTGTCATCAAACGCCGTTCCACCCCTAGTTTGTCCATCAGGCCGGTGAAACCAAACCCGTCCATCAGCACGCCAATGGAGCCGACGATGCTGGCCTTGTCGACGTAAATTTTGTCTGCCGCAACGGCGATGTAATAGGCCGCCGAGGCGCAGGTTTCTTCCACCACGGCGTACACCGGTTTTTTGTGTTTGGCCTTGAGCCGGATGATTTCATCATTGATGATGCCAGCCTGCACCGGGCTGCCGCCCGGTGAATTGATCAGCAACACGACCGCCAACGCACCTTCGTCTTCAAACGCGGCCCGCATGGCGTTGACGATCAGATCGGCGCTGGCCTCACCGCCGGAAGCGATTTCGCCCTTGATTTCCACCACGGCGGTGTGGGGTTTGCTCACATCCTGGCTGGCGCCACCTTTGCCAACGGCCATCCAGGTGAGGTAGACGAAAAAAGTGAGCCAGGCCAGAGCGACAAATGTCTTCCAGCGTCGCCGGGACTTTTGCTCATGCAACGAGGCAAACGCCAGCTTTTCAAGCACGGCACGGTCAGAAGGGCTGTTTTCCATATTTTGGCTTTTTAATTCACTTTTATTATGCAAATTTGCTACATTATCAATATCTAATTGTTGCTTATCTGTATCAACAAATTCGGGTATTTTATTTTCAAAAATACTTCTATGTATATTTTCAGACAGTTTTACGGTGTCTGGTTCCTTCGGGCCATCTTGGCCTTGCGGATTAACGGGTGGTTCCGGGTTCATGGGGTGGGGTTCCAATCAGATGCAATGCGGTCAGCATCAAAACTCGACCGGCTTAAAACGAGAGTTGCTGACCCAGTGCACCACGCCTTGGCGTTCATCAACACCCAGCTTGACCAGCCCGCCCTGACATGGCCCACCGACACACTCGCCGGTGCTGGGGTGGTACATGGCGCCATGGGTGGCACATATCAGCCACTGGCCACTGCTGTCAAAAAAACGGTTGGGCTGGTAATCCATTTCCATCGGAATGTGGGCACAGCGGTTTAAATAGGCTTGAGCCTGGCCCTCAAACCGAATCGCAAACCCGCGGCAGGTTTGCCCCTGGTAAACCACGTCAAATGGCACGGCGTCGGCGCTTTCCTGTAAATCACCCGAATTGCACAACGCAATCGGTGTCTCTGCTTCGTCGTTTAAGGCGCTGGTTTCAGCCATATTGCACCAGCCAATCCTGTAGCTCGCGCACTGAATGGGCCACAAAGCGGGGGCTTAAATCACCAAATGACGCGTGGGCGTGGGCACCGTAACTCACACCCACGCTGGCGCAACCGGCATTGCGGGCCATCAGCAAATCATGGGTGGTGTCGCCAATCATCAAGGTGCGTTCGGGCGGCACACCAAACTCAGCCATCAGCTCATGCAGCATCAGCGGGTCGGGTTTGCCACGGGTCTGATCGGCCGTGCGTGAACCATCAAACAGCCCCACCAATTCGGCATGGTGCAGGGCATCGTCCAGACCCACGCGGTTTTTGCCCGTAGCCACGGCGAGCAGGTGCTGGCGCGCCTTCAACACACCCAGCATCGTCACCACGCCATCAAACAGGCTGATGTCGTTCATTCGCAAACGGTAATGGTGGCGATACCGCAAGCCCAGTTCGGCGTGTTTTTCCGGGGGTACATCGGGTGCTGCGTGCGCCAATGCAGGCAGCAACGCAAGGCCAATGACATACGAAGCGGCCTCGTTGCTCGGAACGGTTCCCCCGACATCGCGCACCGCCTCTTGCAGGCACGTGGTGATGATGGCGGTGGAATCGGACAAGGTGCCGTCCCAGTCAAAGGCAATCAGGTCAAATTGACGGGATGATGGCAAACCAGTGCGTTGCACAAAGGTGGTCACGATTGAAGAGGTCTTTCCATAGCGGCAGGTTTTGGGAGTATTTGCTGGGTTTTTGCGGGTTTCGGGTTTTACAGGCTTTGGCATGGGTCAATTTGAAACCGGCACAAATTGCGCCAATTCGGTTGGCAACGCAGCATGCAACTCACAGCGCTCACCCGTGGCAGGATGGGTGAACTGTAACCGCCAAGCGTGCAGGTACATGCGTTTCAAACCCTGTTTTTGCAAGGCTTTGTTCACCTCAAAGACGCCATATTTGTCGTCGCCGGCTATCGGAAAACCTTCGCTGGCCAGATGCACCCGGATTTGGTGCGTGCGCCCGGTCTTGATGGTTACTTCAAGCTGGGTGAACTCTGCACCCTGGCGTTCCAGACGCTGCACCACTTTGACCAATGTCACGGATTTCATGCCATCCGGATCGTCTTTGGCGGTTACCCTCACGCGCCGCTCGCCATCTTGCCCGTCCTTACCCGGCAGCAGAAATTTGACAAGGGGTTTGTCCAACACCTTTTTGTTACCCGGCCATTTGCCCACCACCAGTGCGAGGTAGGTTTTGCCGGTTTCACGATCCCGGAACTGGTCTTGTAATTGGGTCAGCGCCGAGCGCTTTTTGGCCACCAGCAAGACGCCGCTGGTTTCCCGGTCCAGGCGATGCACCAATTCGAGGAACTTGGCTTGTGGCCGGGCGCGACGCAATTGTTCAATCACGCCAAAACTGACCCCGCTGCCCCCGTGCACGGCCACGCCGGCGGGCTTTTCGAGGGCGATCAGGTGGTCATCTTCAAAAAGACTGGGGAACTCCCGGGCGGGCGCGGGCAATTGCGCCATCAACTCGGCCTTCTGCTCCACCTTGTCCGACACGCGGATGGGCGGAATTCGAACCACATCGCCCGTGGCCACGCGAGAATCTGCTTGCGCCCGACCCTTGTTCACCCGCACCTCGCCACTTCGAATAATGCGGTAAACATGGGTTTTGGGCACACCTTTCAGATGGCGAAGCAAAAAATTGTCCAGTCGCTGGCCATCGGCGTTTTCATCCACGGTTACCAAAGTGGCCGAAAGCGCAGAGCCAACGACCTGATTTAGCACCGGTTTGACCTCTATAATGTGTTGCACTAGCGTTTTGCTGTAAGTGGTTGATTTGATTGCTGGTTGGCCTAAAAAGGCCAATCACTCTCTCGGGGCCAGATGACAAAATAGAGTCAAAAGGTTCCGGCAAGCCGGTTTCAGGGGCTGAACAAGTTTAGTTCAGCCCAGGTCACAACCGTCTCTAACCGCCTCCAACCGTCTGATGGCAACGCTGGCACAAGTCGATGCCCCTAGTCGATTCTCACGCAGACCCCATGCCAGATGCCTGTGGTGGTTTG
The DNA here is from genome assembly GCA_031417575.1 of Rhodoferax sp. Taxonomy (GTDB): domain Bacteria; phylum Pseudomonadota; class Gammaproteobacteria; order Burkholderiales; family Burkholderiaceae_C; genus JANYCG01. The sequence continues at coordinate 7,527 of JANOVW010000050.1, forward strand.
AGAATCAACCAGCCAAACCGACGCATTGAAATCAAGAAACGGAATACCAAGTTTGCAGACAACAATTCTGCAAACGGATCGAAGCGAGATGTTTGTGATGGTCAGCCTGATTCAACTTTGCCGGTGGGGCGTTTTCGCCTTGCTTTCAGGCATTCGTCAGCGCCTGACCCAATCTGCACCCGTTAACCGGGCGCTCACTGTTGCCACTACTGCTGGCGCAGCGCCTTCACCAACGCATCCCCTCGCTACCCTCCACGCGCCTGCGCCACCCCTCAGATTTTTCAAATCCTGAGCGGCGGTCTTTCGGCTTTTCCTCCTCTTTTCAACGCGTTTGCCCGGCATCTGTGTTCTGTAATGGGCCGTTTGACCCCGCATTTAAGCGGGGTCTGGAAAAACGCAAGAAGGAGAACCGCATGAAACGCATGCTGATCAACGCCACGCAGGCAGAAGAACGCCGCTTGGCCATCGTCGACGGGCAAAAACTGCTCGATTACGAAATTGAAATTGAAGGGCGCGAACAGCGCAAGGGGAATATTTACAAAGCTGTGGTGACCCGGGTAGAGCCGTCACTGGAAGCCTGCTTTGTCGACTACGGCGAAGAGCGTCACGGCTTTTTGCCGTTCAAGGAAATCTCCAGGCAGTATTTTGCGCAGGGCGTTTCGGTGAGTCAGGCGCGCATTCAAGATGCCATCCGTGAAGGCCAGGAGCTGCTGGTACAAGTTGAAAAAGAAGAACGTGGCAACAAAGGTGCCGCGCTAACTACTTTTGTCTCATTGGCGGGCCGTTATGTGGTGCTGATGCCCAACAACCCGCGGGGTGGTGGTGTGAGCCGCCGCATTGAGGGCGACGACCGGGCTGAGCTCAAAGAGGCCATGGATCAGCTGGAATACCCCAACGGTTCCAGCATCATTGCCCGTACAGCCGGTATCGGCCGCAGCGCACCCGAATTGCAATGGGATTTGAACTACCTGCTGAAACTCTGGGGCGCGATTGACGGTGCCGCCAAAGGCGCCAAGGGCGCTTTCCTGATTTACCAGGAATCCAGCTTGGTGATTCGCGCCATCCGCGATTATTTCAGCGCTGAGATTGGCGACATCCTGATCGACACCGATGACGTGTTTGACCAGGCCCAGCAATTCATGGCGCATGTCATGCCCGAGCATGCCGCCCGGGTCAAGCGATACCGCGACGATGCACCTTTGTTCAGCCGCTTCCAGATTGAACACCAAATTGAATCGGCCTATGCCCGAACGGTAACGCTGCCCAGCGGCGGCGCCATCGTGATCGACCACACGGAAGCGCTGGTCAGCGTGGACGTGAACTCAGCGCGTTCCATCCGCGGCGGCGACATCGAAGAAACCGCCACCCGCACCAACCTGGAAGCCGCCGACGAGGTAGCCCGCCAAATGCGCCTTCGCGATCTGGGTGGACTGATCGTCATTGACTTCATTGACATGGAAGAAAGCCGCAACCGCCGCGATGTTGAAAACCGCTTGCGTGACGCGCTTCGGCAAGACCGCGCCCGCGTTCAATTTGGCACAATCAGCAAATTCGGCCTGATGGAAATGAGCCGCCAGCGCTTGCGCCCGGCCTTGTCTGAAGGTGCCTCCATTCCATGCCCGCGTTGTGGTGGTTCTGGCCATATCCGTGACACCGAATCCAGTGCGTTGCAAATCCTGCGAATCATTCAGGAAGAGTCACTGAAAGACAACACAGCTTCCGTGTTGTGCCAGGTGCCGGTTGATGTCGCGTCGTTCCTGCTGAATGAAAAACGCACCGAAATCGCCAAGATCGAGCTCAAGCAACGCATCAACGTGCTGATGGTTCCCAACAAGACCCTGGAAACACCCAACTACAAGCTCGAACGCCTGAAACACGACGACCCGCGCCTGGACAACATTGAAGCCAGCTACAAAATGGCTGAAGAAGTGGAAGATCCGACCAGCGTGACGCGCCGCTCACAAGAGCCAACCAATCGGCAAACGCCCGTGATCAAGGGCGTGCTTCCGGATGCACCGGCGCCGGTTGCCGCGCCATCGCCTGTTGCTGCGCCCAAAGTGGCGCCCCCCGTTGTTGCCCAGCCAGTTGCCCCACTGGTGGTCGTGGCGGCACCCGCCGAGAAAGGTTTCTTTGGCTGGATCAAGGGGCTTTTTGGTGGCACGGCCGCTACCCCTGCATCGCCAGCTACAACCGGTGCCACCCCGGCAAAAGTTGTGTCCACTGATAGCCCAAACGCGCAAGACGGAGTCCGTCGCGAAAGAGGCCGACCTGAAGGACGGGAGGGCAGCCGAGATGGCGGCCGCAGCGACGGCAGCCGCCAATCCCGGGGCGGGCGCGGCGGGCGCTCTGGTCGTGGCGGTGAGCGCAATGAACCGGGCAACGAGCGCACAAATGAGCGCCCCGTTGACCGCAACACAGACCGGCCCCAGCGTGGTGACCGAAACGGCGCTGGCAGAGACCGCCAAGATATGAACGGCCAGTCTGTCCATACCGGCCCTACAGAGGCTTTGGCACCTCAGCACGACGCGCCTGTTCAATCGGCGGCCCGCGCTCCCAACCGGGGCCACTCAAGCCCGAACAGCGATGCAGGTGGAAGTGGACAGGGCGAAAGCCGTGCACCGCGCCAAACCCGCGAACCTCGTGAGCCGCGCGAACCCCGTGAACCCCGTCAAGGAGAGCGTGCTGAACGGGGTCCACGGAATGATCGGGGCCCGCGCACAGAACGCCCAGCCGAAACCGGCAGTGACGCAGGCGCGCGTTTTCTGGCAAATGGCCATCCGCAAGAACCGGTTGACGGTCAGGATGCCAGTGCGCCTCAAGATGCCCCACAGGCAGACAATGGTGAAAACCGCGAACCATCACGCGAGAAACGCAGTCGCGATCGTTATGGTCGTGAGCGCGGTTCACGTGGTGAGCGCAGCGAACGTCCCGCACCTGACGGACAGCAGGCTTTGGACGGTTTTTCACCCCGTCAAGATATCCCGTCCGCACCAGAACCAATGCCATTGGAAGCAGCTGGCCAGCCCATTTCAGCGACCCTTGTTGCAGACCTGGCCGCTCTGCAGCCCGTTGCAAAAGTCGCTGAAGCGGCCCCTGCGCCGACAGTGATAACTGCACCTGTTGTTGCGGTTTCCAACAACCCGCCTGCCATCGGTTTGCCCAAGGTACAAAGTTTTACCTTGCCCATCGAATCGCTGCTTCAGGTCGCCAACAGCTCAGGCTTGGCATGGGTTAATTCCGATGCTGCCAAGGTTGCTGCTGTTCAAGCCGCGATTGCGGCCGAACCCAAGCCCATCCATGTCCCGCGCGAGCGCGCTCCGAGAATTGAATTGGACAACCGTCCCTTGGTCTTGGTTGAGACGAAACGGGATTTACGCAACATGACCTTGCCGTTTGAGAGCACATCCGCTCCTTAATGCGCCCTAATGCGCCCTAAATGACCTGAATGGTCAGTGCACCATCAGTCAGTTCTCAAACGGATCCCTTCCGGTGAGTGCGTGGCCCAAGACCTTGACTCAAGGTTTTGAGCCGCGCCCTCTGCGTATGCCCTAAACCAGCCCACTTGCCGCTTGGCGATAGGCGGCAGTGGCTGAGGTGGCATCGCCCCGCTGATCTGCCAGCCGGGCCAACGCCAACCAGGCTGGTCGTTCCAGAGTGGTTTTCGACAATTTGGGAACAGATTGGCGCAGCAGTTGCTGGGCCTTGCCCCAAAGCTGCAAATGCATGCAGGTGACGCCTGCCAGGTATTGCAACAGGGGATCGCCCGGCCGGTTCATTTGAGCCGATTCGATCCGCGTCAACCAGGCGGCATCGGGTACACCACCCGTCATGGCAAAACCCCGTTCCAGCGACAACAACAAACCCGTTTTCTGATCCATCGACATGGTTTCTGGCTGCGCACTCTTGGCCGCTGTCGTCAAAACCATTTGTTCCCAAATCGGCAACAACCATTGGCGGGACAAGGCGGCATCACCGCCGACATCGAGCAGGTGGTTGGCAGACGTAATCGCCAGGGCAGGATTCAACCGCTCCCGCTGTTCAAGTCGATTCCAGGCCGTTTGCAGTTGCGCAGCATCACGCGTCGCCAGCAACAGTTCGGAGGTCAGACTCTGAATAATGGTGGTGCCCGTTCCAGCGGCAAACGCCCGGTGTTTGTCCAACAAGCGGGCTGTCTCCAGCGCCATTTCGGTCCGGCCGGCTTGCCTGGAGGCCTTGAGCCGAAGTCGAAGGGCAACCGTACGCCGAGCGGCACCTTGGGGCATTTCTCCCAGCCAGTGAAGCGCATCACCAGGCGCTCGGTCGTCCATAGCCCATCGCGCCGCACGCAAATGCACGCCTTCACGCTCCTCTTGCGCATTGCGCTGGTTGGAGCCTTCAAGTGCTTGTTTGAAATGGCCGGTTCGGCCCACTTTGTCCTGCAAGGCATGAGCGCTTTCGGCCGCCAATAAATGCGCGAGAGCCCGCAAACGCGCCCCCTGCCCCGACTTCTCCCCTGCTTGGTTCAGCTGTTCTTCATGGGTCAAGGCCAGCTCCGCTGACTTGCGGGCCCGAATGAAACGCCCTGCTGTCAGATGTGAAAGCGCTTCAAACAGGGCTGTAAACATGGCGCGCTCGCGCTGTGACGTGCGCCATCTGCGCGCCTGATGGGGAATCGCCAATAAGGCTGAAACGCCGCGCAGTGAGAAATGAATGAGTAAAAACGCAGCCACCGCTACAACAACAAACAAGTTGAGTGATAAATCAATGCGATGGGGCGGCCAGAACAGCGTGATCGTGCCCGGGTTGTTACCCGCAAACAGCGCCAAAGCAGCTGCCACGGCAAGCATCATCAAAATAGCCAGTGCGGTTCGCATAACCCCGTCGAAGTATTTAGCGACCCGCCGCCGCAGTAGTCAGCGCACCTAGCGTTTCATCGACTCGCGGCAATTCGAGCATACGCATCTGCGATTGCACCTGCTGCAGCAAGGCTGTAGCCACCTGTGTCTTGGGCGATTGCGGTGAGAAATAACGCCGCATTGAAGTCGCTACTGACGCAAGATCACCCCGCGAAGCGTCCAGTTGACGTGCCAAAAGGCCCAGGCGTGCATTGAGCAATTTCAGCTTCAGGTTTTCGCGCGCAAAAAAGGATTGTTCGGGCGACAAAATGGCTGCGTCCGGCACTTCGACCCGACTAACGCGCAACAATCCACGCAACTCTGACTTCACCCGATCGATCACGATTTGCCAGCTAAAACCGGCATCGGCAGGCTGTTCAGTGCCTGCCTTGCCATCACCACTTCCCTGTTTCACTTGTATCGGCGTACCGGCCGACCCGCCCACCGCATTGGCCAGGGGCAATTCGTCAACCAGTCGTATCAGTTCATCAAGTTTGACCAGCAAAGCCGGGGTGTCGGCCAACGAACTGGCTTGGATCCGGGCCAAATCCTTGTTGATCGCCCGCGCCAATGCAGACAGTCGCGGTTGGGCGGCCCGCTGGACCCGAAGGTCTGCCGATTTAAGAGCCGCCAGAAGCGGTTCGGCACTCCCTGTCATTTGGGCTTGCTGTTGCGCCAAGCGCACTGCTGACTCAATATCGACCACCAGATTTTCATCGCGAGAACGCGACAGACTTTGAATCAATTCGTCGAGCTGGCTGCGCTGCAGCGCCACTTCACTCAGCCTGGCATCGACCACCGCTACACGGGCAGCGGTTTCCCGGGCCAGTTCAGACGCCTGTCGCGCCAGTCCTCGTGCTTCCAGCGCTTGGCTGCCCGTTTCGGCGCTTTGTCTTGCCAATTGTTCCTGAATATGGCTCAGCTTTTGCCACAAGAAAATCGCCAAGATCAGGGCTAAACAGGCACCCGCTGCCCCTAGGTACAGCACCCACAGTGGGGGCAATGATTTGCCAGTGCCAGCAAAAGCCGACACCTTCTCCAAGGCGTTCTGCGGTGGCTCCAGAACGCGGTTTGCCGCATCGTGCGGCTCATCTTGGGATTTCAACGGCAATATACCGGTCATGACAGGGATTCTATCGACGCAAGGACATCTGCCAGCGTCGGGCGGGCCACGCGCACCGTACCAAAACCGGCCCGAAGCGCCCGTTCGGCAATGCGCTCATGGGTCGCCACGGCGAACGCGCGCGCCCAATTTTCACCCGGAAACAGTGCGGCCAGGTTATTCAGCGCTTCACTGCTGCTGAACAACCACACGGCGCCTGCCCCAGCCGCGCCTTGAATAAAACGAATGTTTTCGGCACTCAATGCCGGCCGACAGCGCCAATAACTGACACAAAAAACAGGCGTGGCACCGGCAGCAACGATTCTTTGGGCCAACCAATCCCGGCCTGCACTTGGCGCTTGCTCCAACGGCGCGGCCACCAGCGAACCCGTGGCGGGTTGTTGCAATGGTTCAGCCGGCAGTGAAATTGCCCGCGTTTCCCCCCGAACCACCAGCACCTTGTGGCCCGGTACCAGCTGCTGGCGTACCACCGACCACAAGGCCTCAGAATCAAACTGGGCTGCACCGGGCGCAGGCATGTCGATCAAATGAGCCGGCCACCCATGGGCCAGCAAAGCCTGGCGGGTACCGGGCCCGGTAGCCCAGGCCCTGGTACGCAGGGGTTCAGGGGCATGATCGGCGGTTGCCTTCGGCATGCCTTGCATGAAAAAATTGACAGCATTGCCACTGACAAACATAACCGCTGCATTTTCAGCCATTTGATGCCACGCCTTGTGGATGCCCGAGACATCGTTCAGGCGTTCAATCACCAAAAGCGGAAACATAACAGGCTCGTAACCGGCCACCTGCACGGCGTCTGCCCAAACCTGCGCCTCGCTGGCTGGGCGAGTGATGACGACACGCACCGTCACTCTTCAGTTCGATCCACCGGGTGCTGACACGACAGCCGGAGCTACCTTGGCACCCGCTTCAATCAGATCCTGACCCACTTGTTCGCCCAATTTCAGAGCATCTGCCATCTGGAGAATCACACCACTGCGGCTGGCGCGAATTAACTTGCCTGGCAATCCCATCCCCGAAATTGCCCCTGGATTTGGCCCCGAATCTGGTCCCGATTCGCCCCAGACAGCTTCAATCACCATCTCCTGGCCATTGATGCGGGCATGGGCCGCCAGCGGCATTGAACAACTGCCGCCCAATTGGCGACTCACGGCCCGCTCCGCCGTTACGGACAGCCAGGTGGGTAGGTGTGCCAACTGCTCCAACGGCTTGGTCAAATCCTGTCGGCTGGTGAGAATTTCAATACCCAACGCGCCCTGCCCTGCGGCGGGCAGCATTTCGTCAATTTCAAAAACTCGGGTGACGCGATTCGACAACCCCAGGCGCTTCAAGCCTGCAGCAGCCAAGACTATGGCTGCGTAATGCCCTTCGTCAAGTTTGCGCAGTCGGGTATCCAAATTGCCCCGAAGCGGTGTGATGACCAGATCCGGGCGCAAGGCGCGCAAAAGTACCGTCCGGCGCAAACTTGATGTGCCGACAACCGCCCCCTGCGGGAGATCTGCCAAACCCGCAAAGTGGTTCGACACAAAAGCGTCGCGGGGGTCTTCGCGTTGCAGCACGCAGGCCAGGCTAAAACCGTGGGGCAAGTCCATCGGAACGTCTTTGAGGGAATGCACGGCCAAGTCGGCTTGGCCGTTTTCAAGCGCAAGCTCCAATTCCTTGACGAAAAGTCCTTTGCCTCCGACTTTGCTGAGTGAACGGTCGAGTATCTGGTCGCCCAACGTGGTCATTCCCAGCAGGTCAACCCGGTGCCCGAGGCGACCCAGGAGTTGTTTGACGTGTTCAGCTTGCCAAAGGGCAAGTCGGCTTTCGCGGGTGGCGATGACCCAGGAAGATTGAGGCCCATCCGATCGTGTCATAAACGCTATTTTTTTCAAGGCAAAGTGGTAACCCGTCTGTAACCGGAACAGCGATTTGGGCGCGACCAGAATGCTAGCATGAGCCATGAAAGATTCGAGCAAACCTCAACCCGCGGCAAAAACCACGTCGCGTCAAACAGAACGCCCCTTGACTGAAGATATTCGCCTCTTGGGGCGTCTGTTGGGCGATGTCATCCGCGAACAAGCCGGAGCGTCAGAGTTTGAATTGATTGAACGGATCCGGCAGCTTTCCGTCGCGTTCCGTCGGGATGCGGATACCCGGGCCGACACCGAACTCAAAAAGCTGCTCAAGGGCCTGTCTGGTGACCAGGCTGTCAGTGTCATTCGTGCCTTCACCTATTTCAGCCATCTGGCCAACTTGGCTGAAGACCGCCATCACATTCGACGACGCACCGTACATGAGCGGGCCGGCGACAGCCAGGAAGGCAGTATCGAGGTGGCAGTGGCGAAATGCCGTTGGTCGGGCATTTCATCGGCGACCATTGTTGCCGCCCTGTCAGAAGCGTATGTTTCGCCGGTTTTGACGGCTCACCCTACCGAAGTACAGCGTAAAAGCATTCTCGATGCCGAACGCGGCATTGCCACCCTGTTGCTGGCCCGAGACGACATCCGGTCCCGGATGGGCTCCAGTGTGGGCCACAAAGACCGCCTGGCACCGCTTGAGCTGGCCAGCAATGAAGCCCAATTACGCTCAAGGGTGATGCAGCTTTGGCAAACCCGGCTGTTGCGATTCACCAAACTCACTGTGGCCGACGAAATCGAAAACTCGCTCAGCTACTACGAATCGACCTTTTTGCGGGAAATTCCCAAGCTCTATGCCGATCTGGAATCAAAACTCGGTGCCATGCCGGTTGCCAGCTTTTTGCGCATGGGGCAATGGATTGGCGGCGATCGGGATGGCAACCCGTTTGTCACCGCCCAAACACTGGAATACGCCTTGCGCCGCCAAGCTGAAGTAGCGCTTCGACACTACCTCACCGAGGTGCATTTCCTGGGTGCTGAATTGTCCATGTCGGCCCTCCTGATCGAAACGACTGCTGCCATGCAGGCTTTGGCTCAGCATTCCCCCGACACCAATGCGCATCGTCAGGATGAGCCCTACCGGCGTGCGCTTACGGGGATGTACGCCCGGCTGGCCGCAACCCTGCAAAACCTCACCGGCGGGTCTGCCGCCCGACATGCTGTTGCCCCGCAAAATGCTTACCCTGATGCCCAGGCATTCGCCAAAGATTTGCGCGTGATCGAAGCATCTCTGGCGGCGAATCACGGTGCTGCTTTGGCCAAACAGCGCTTGCAACCGCTGATTCGTGCGGTGGATGTTTTTGGTTTTCATTTGGCTACGGTCGACTTGCGCCAGAGTTCTGACAAACACGAAGCGGTGATCTCTGAATTGCTTCGCACGGCCAGAATGACGCCCGATTACGCCGCCCTGCCAGAAATGGACAAGCAGGCTTTGCTGATCCGCGTGTTGAACGATGCCCGCCCATTGCGCGTGATGGGTGCCACCTATTCACCACTGGCCATCAGTGAAATCAGCATTTTCGAAGCCGCCAAATTGGCACTCAGCCAGTATGGCAAGCAGAGTATTCGCCACTACATCATCAGCCACACCGAAACCGTCAGCGATTTGCTGGAGGTGTTGCTGCTGCAGAAAGAAACTGGCCTGATGTCAGGCACGCTGGATGACCGCTCGGTGGCTGAACTGATCGTGGTGCCACTTTTTGAAACCATTGCTGACCTGCGCAATGCCGCCGTCATCATGGGTGAATTTTATGGATTGCCCGGCGTGACCGAACTGATACTTCGCAGTGGTGGCGAACAAGACATCATGCTGGGGTATTCAGACAGCAACAAGGATGGCGGCATTTTCACCAGCAACTGGGAGTTGTACCGGGCCGAGACCGAATTGGCCAAGCTGTTTGATGGGCTGGGCGTTCCCGTCAAGCTGCGCATGTTCCACGGTCGGGGCGGCACAGTTGGCCGGGGCGGTGGCCCCAGTTACCAGGCCATCCTGGCGCAGCCCCCGGGCACCGTACGTGGACAAATACGTTTGACGGAACAAGGTGAGGTGATTGGCTCCAAATATGCCAACCCTGAAATTGGCCGACGTAACCTGGAAACCTTGGTAGCCGCAACGCTGGAGGCCACCCTTTTGCAGCCGACCAAACCCGCCAAACCCGAGTTTTTACGGGCAGCCGACCAATTGTCGCAATTGAGCATGGTGGCCTACCGGAAACTTGTTTACGAAACCCCTGGGTTTACCGCCTATTTTTTTGATTCCACACCGATCCGTGAAATTGCCGAACTCAACATTGGTTCGCGACCAGCATCCAGAAAAAATTCGCAGCAAATTGAAGACCTGCGTGCCATCCCTTGGGGTTTCAGTTGGGGCCAATGCCGCCTGACCTTGCCCGGTTGGCTCGGTTTTGGCAGCGCCATTCACCAGTACCTGACAGCTGGCAACGCATCAACCGCAATCGAACGTCGCAAACTGCTCCAAAAAATGCAACGCGACTGGCCTTTTTTCAGAACCCTGCTCTCCAATATGGACATGGTCCTGGCCAAAAGTGACCTGGCGTTGGCTTCGCTTTATTCAGAGCTGGTTGCCGACAAGAAGTTACGCAACCGGATTTTTGCAGCCATCGAAACCGAATGGCACCTGACGGCCTCCGCGCTGGCCTTGGTCACCGGCGACAAAACACGGCTGGCCGACAACGCGGCCCTGCAGCGCTCCATGCGCCATCGATTTCCGTATATTGATCCGTTGCACCACCTGCAGGTCGAATTGATCCGCCGCTACCGGGCCGGCAAAGCAGACGAACGGGTCCAACGGGGCATTCACATTTCGATCAATGGTATTGCCGCAGGCTTGCGCAACACGGGCTAAAGGCGCGCCCCGGTAAATCCATGTACGTCAGTCAACCCGCCACCCCATTAGCCGGCAATGGCATCCCGCACCGCCGCCACTTGACGGCGCGACACCGCGAGCCATTCGTCGACACCCGCAAGGCGTACCGCCCAACCCTCACCTTCTTCTGGGTCGCTTTGTTTTTTCAACGCACGGATGGCTTGCCTGGCAATCAGCGCGTTGCGGTGAACTCTGAGAAAGTGCGGGCTGAACCTTTCTTCCAGTTCGCTGAGGGAGCCTTCCAGCAAGTAACTGCGATCTGCGGTGCGCACTGTGATGTATTTGAGTTCTGCCTTGAAAAACAGCACATCGGCCAAGGCCAACCGCAACACGGCTCCACGATCCTGTATGACCAAATGGTCTTGAAGAAAATCGGGTTTTTGTTCTCTGGACAAGTCCAGAACACGCTCTATTTTTTGTAGCGATTTTTGCAGCCGTTCCAGGCGCACAGGCTTGGTAAGGTAATCGACGGCCTCGACTTCGAAAGCGGAAACCGCGTATTGGGCATGTGCAGTTACAAAAATCAGGGCCGGGGGCTGCGGCAAACTGCGCAACATGTGAGCCAGTTTCAAACCGTTTTGACCCGGCATTTGAATATCCAGCATGGCAACGTCCGCTTGCATTCTGCCCAGCATCTCGATCGCCTGGGTGGCGTTTGCGGCTTCACCGATACACACAACCGGCGGTTCCGTGCATTCTGCCAGCAACGTGCGCAGACGCGCTCGGGCGAGCAATTCGTCATCCACCACCAATACACGCAAAGCTGGCCGCTTGTTTTCCATGGCTTAAATCGGAATTTCAATACGCACCTGGTGCACACCATCTTTCTGGCCGTGGTGAAAGCGCCCCTGTACATCATGCATCAGGTTCAACCGCGCCTGAACGTTCTCCAGAGCCAATCCATGGCCTTTTTCACCGGGCCCGGCCGGGACGGTATTCACCACCTTGATCACAACGCTGGAGCCCCGCCGCTCGGTCGAGACCCGTAAATCGGCTCCACTGGGACTGGGCTCTACACCATGTCGCACCGCGTTTTCAACCAAAGGCTGTAGCAACAAGGGCGGCAAGCGGGCGGCATCTGCGCTGGCATCCAATAGCCACTCGACCCGCAACCGGTCACCAAAACGAATTTTTTCGATTGCCAGATAACGTTGAGCCAATGCCACTTCATCGCCCAAAGTAGCCGACTCACCCTGATCAATCAGTGCATGGCGAAACAGGTCACTCAGGTCTTCAAGCAACTGTTCCGCCAGGGCGGGTTCGGCGCGGACCAGGGCAATTGCGCTGTTCAGAGTATTGAACAAAAAGTGGGGCCGGATCCGGGATTGCAACTCACTCAGACGGGCCCTGGTTGCGGCAGGCGCAGCCGCGCGGGCCCGCCACACCAGCGCAGCGACCAGCGCACCGGCAAATAACGCGCCCGAAAACCCGCTAGCCAGCCAAGGCACTGGACTTGCAATGCCGACCAGCCACAACACCGCACAACCGTACCAACCCGTCACCGCCCCCAGGGCAATGCCAGCCACCCATTGCATGCCGTCAGGTAAACGGGCCAATATCTGTTTAAGGCTGCAAGCCAGAATCAGCCACAACAAAACCGCCGGCAAGGCACCCGCCGTTAGCAAAGCCAACCGGGTTACCCATTCCATGAGCGTGGCCGATACAAACATGGCACCCACCGCCACCACGGCTTGAACGCCCAATACGGCTCTGAGCACCACACCCACATGACAGGCATCAAATACCAACCGAGGCGCACTGGCGCTGGGAACCGGGTCACCCAACGGCATCAGGGTAGATTCCGGGAAGGTCGATAAAATTTGGGATTCAGGCATTTGCGGCATAGCGTCAGCGGACAATGCCTGATTATTGACCAGCGCAGCAACACCACACCAGCCGTTTGGCCCACTCTGAACAACGCGCTTTAACCGGGCTTAGCCACGCCACCACCTGCAAGCAAAACACGTTTATGTCCATCCTTCCCGAGAATCCCGCACCCGTCAATCAATTCGACAAAAAATCGCAAGCCTGGTCGGCGCTTTTTTCCGAACCCATGAGCGATTTGGTCAAACGTTACACGGCCAGCGTGTTTTTTGACAAACGCCTGTGGCAGGCCGATATCGCAGGCTCGCTGGCACACGCCGACATGCTGGCCGCACAAGGCATCATTTCAACCGCCGACCTGGCCGATATCCAGCGGGGCATGGCCACCATTCGTTCGGAGATTGAAAGCGGCTCATTTGACTGGCGGCTGGATCTGGAGGACGTGCACCTGAACATCGAGGCCCGCCTGACTGAACTGGTGGGCGTTGCCGGTAAACGACTGCACACCGGGCGCAGCCGAAACGACCAAGTTGCCACCGATGTGCGGCTGTGGCTTCGCGGGGAAATAGATGCCATTTTGGTGCTCCTGTCGGATTTGCAAATCGCCTTGGTCAACACCGCTGATAAAAATATCGAGGTCATTTTGCCGGGCTTTACCCACCTTCAAGTGGCGCAGCCTGTCAGTTTTGGCCACCATTTGCTGGCCTATGTGGAAATGTTTTCGCGCGATGCACAACGCCTGCACGAAGTGCGCAAACGCACCAACTATTTACCCCTGGGCAGTGCAGCACTTGCCGGTACCAGCTACCCGCTGGACCGGGAACGCGTCGCCGCGCTGCTGGGCATGGTGAACGAAGCCGGTCAACCCCAAGTGTGCCAAAACAGCCTGGATGCCGTGAGCGACCGTGACTTCGCCATTGAGTTTACGGCCGCCGCCAGCCTGTGCATGGTGCACATCAGCCGTCTGTCGGAAGAACTCATTTTGTGGATGAGCCAAAGTTACGGCTTTATCCGCATTGCCGACCGTTTCACCACCGGCAGTTCCATCATGCCGCAGAAAAAAAACCCGGATGTGCCAGAGCTGGCGCGCGGCAAAACGGGCCGTGTCGTTGGGCATTTGGTTGGACTCATCACCCTGATGAAAGGCCAGCCCCTGGCTTACAACAAAGACAACCAGGAAGACAAGGAACCACTGTTTGACACCGTTGACACCTTGAAAGACACGCTGCGCATCTTTGCCGAAATGATTGGCGGGCAACACAACCCCACCAGCGGCAACAAGGAAGGCGGCATTGAAGTGAACCCCGCCGCGATGGAACAGGCCGCGCTCAAGGGTTATGCCACTGCAACCGATTTGGCCGACTATCTGGTTAAAAAGGGACTGGCATTTCGCGATGCCCACGAAACCGTCGCCCATGCGGTAAAGGCGGCTCAGGCGCTGGGCGTTGATTTGTCCGAATTGCCGCTGGACGTCTTGCAGGCTTTCCACCCCGAAATCCATGCAGATGTGTACGACGTGCTGAGCCTGCGCGGCTCGCTGAACGCACGCAACACACTGGGCGGAACGGCACCTGCGCAAGTCCGCGTGCAGGTTGCCCGGCATCGCGCCCGCCTGGGTTGAAACACCCATCGAATGCCCGCACAACACGGCAGCTCAGGCTACACGTTGCCAAAACCACCAAACCGCCAACACTGTCAGCAGCTGTGAGCCACGGCGCACAACCAAGGTTTGGTACCACGGCCTCATGACAACCACCTGCGACACCGCAACCCAAACGCAGACGGCAATCAACTGCCCGGCCTCAATGCCCAGGTTGAATCCGGCCAGGGCATAAGGCAGCAGCCCTTCTGGAGCCGCCGCTTCTTGCAGAAGGCCGGCAAAACCATAGCCATGCACCAAGCCGAAAAGAACCGCCAATACTTCCACTCTTAACGATTTAACCGGGTACAGGTTCAGCATGGCAGTGACGCCAATTGACAAGGCAATGACCGGTTCGACCCAACCTGGTGAACCGACCGTCCAACCCAGGCTAGCGGCGATCAGGGTGATGGAGTGCCCAACCGTGAAGGCCGTGATGGTGCGCACCAACTCAAGCCATGTGTTTGAGGGCCGATTGACCGCAATGGCGCGCATGTCTGACAAGGGGTTTCCAATCACCAGTGATCTATTTCGCCACTGACGTGACCCGAGGGTCAGTTGGAGCGGCAACACCAGGGCCAGCAAAAAAGCCAAATGGTCGTATCCCTCCAAAAGGTGGCGTGCGCCAAGCAGAAAATAGCTCCATGCGACCTTCCAGGCGTTATCCATCGGTGCTATGGCCGATTGCCCCGCGTCATCCAGGCGTCCTTTTTCAGGACTTGCCGACCCAGCACTGCGCAGTGGGAACGGGCTGGCCTGTTGGGGTGAAAGGGTGGCCAACAGATCGCGCCCGTTCAGCCTTCCCGCCAGCATCAACCGGTGGTTGGCATCCTGCTCCCTGAACAGGGTGTAGACCAGCCCCAGCCCGTGGGTGCTGTCGCACTGTGCGGTTGCCGCTAGTTGCAGATAGGTGCCGTCACTTCGACGCTCAACGCCCTGGAACTGCCAATTGAGGCGACACATGCTGTCAACCGGGCTATTTGCCGTCGATGCCTTCATTGGCAACTCCACCAGACTGACGGTATTGTTCAGCCATTGCAATACCGCTGGCATCGCGGCCTTGGTTTCACCCCAGGTAACTTTGCCATCCAAATTGCCATCCAGCGGGACCACGATATCAAAGTCCTTCACTGCGACCGACAATTTGAATCGCCAGGATTGATCCGCCGCGGATGCCATCGTCACATCGAGGAACGCGTCACTACCTTTGTGGGCCTGCGCGGCACCCCCAGCAAAAAATCCGATGACGGCCATCACAGCGAATGAACGCAGCCAAACTGAAATGCACTTCATGGCTGTTTCCTCGCTGGAAAGTGCTGGCTCTTTTGCCGTGCCGCTGCATCCAGGCGCTGATCCTTCAGCCCTGTGTTCCCAACCTGCGCCACCAAGTCGGCCAGCGCCTGTGGGTCATTGGCTTTTTGGGCTGCCATCACGGCCACCAGCCAGTCAACCGGCTCGCGCTGCAACAGCAGGTTTTGCCGAGCCAGCACCAAGGCACTTTTCGGGTCATCCTCCAGCCATAGCGCGCTCATGGCCAGCTCACGGCCGTGCAAAGTGATGTCGTCGCCCCGGCGCTTCAAGTCCAAAACACGCTGCTGGAGCGAGCCATAAAGTTGCTGCCAGCGTTCATCCCCCGTAGCGCGCAGGCTGATTGCGCGGCGAAGCACCACGGCATCCGTATCCGGGTAATTCTTCAGCGCGTTCAGCGCCGCCGATGGCATGCCGGTTCGCAACAGCAGATCTGAAAACGCAATGGCAGTGTAGAGATCGGGTTGTGCAGAGAGGCTGCGCTGGTAGGCGGTTGACGCGCGGCTGTCCTGGCCCGCACGCTCAAGGCTCTCAGCCAGTAAAGAAAGCAGCCAGCTTTGCTGTTCGGTTGAGCTGCCTTGTGCCGCCTGCTGCTCCAGTGTCCGATGGGCCAACGAATGCTGACCCAACAGGGATTGGGTTTCCAGCACACAAGCCTGTGAATAAAACGCCTGGCCGGCGCGAGCCACCTCTTGGCAAGCTGCCAATGATTGGCCATAGTTGGATGAAAGCCGCTCCAACGCAGCCAAATTGAGCCACCCCTGCGCATGGCCAGGCTGACGTGTGAGCGCGGCCACCAGTACCTTGCGCGACGCGGCAAACTCGTGTCGTCCTTGTTGAACAGTCGCTTGCAGTACGGCCAGATCAACCGGTGCATTGGGGTGATCCCACCAAGGTGCCAAAACAGATTGGGCGCGACCCCAATAACGGTTGTCGCCAGTGCTGCGTGCCAGGGTGATTGCTTGCCGCGCAATATCGGCAGCGCGCAGCGGATCAATCTGCTCCTTCGCAATGGGTACTGCTACGGGGCGATTGCGCGCTATCGATGGCAAGACTTCAATCACTTCATCGTCGTTCAGCGGATTAAAAGGTGTTGCCGCCAGCGCAATGGGCGCCAACATCCAAAATGCAATCGACAGGCAAACAGACCCGCTTGGAAGGTGCTTCAAGTTGATGGAACAGTTCATTTGATGCAATTCAGGTTACGCCTGCAAACCGAATCGCCAGCAGGTGCTGAACGACCCGGTTTGCCGGTCAACCCACGGCCGCAAGACCATGGGGAAACCACCTAAAAACTCACCACCTCAGGCTCAGCGGCATCATCAACCGCCAATGCGGTGGCATTGATGTCGACCGGATCACCGTTTCCATCGGAAGCAATCAGTCCACGAACGTAGTTCATCAGCGCTGTTAAGCTGCTCGCTATGTCGCCAGGTGGAACCTCTGCCGTGGGGGCCCCGACCGGTACTGTGGTTGCACTCACCCCTGGCAGCGCATCCGAACGTCCGCCACACGCCACCACAGAACCAGCAACCAGCAGAACCGCCACCAAATAGTTGATATCAGGCTTTTTCATGGTTTTTCCTTGTGGTATCGGCCTCAATTCGAGCCGGCATTGGGCGTATTCAGGTACGGAAAGGCGCTCAGGAACGGCACTGTTGCCTGGTCCACTGCGTCATGGATATTGGCTGAACTGGCACCCAACGGAACGCTCGATGCGCGGCAGGCTGACGTAACACCCGGCACACCGGGTATGCTGTTGAGCTTCAGGGCATCGCTGTCACCATTGATGACGCATAAACCGCCCAACATGGCCACCAGGGCGATGTCCACCACGTCATCTTTCGGGCGACGGCCATTCGGGAAACCGGCGTTGTCTGTGCCACCTGCCAGGGCATTGCCTGCCACACCCAGCCGGTTTTGGCCAGCAAACGGAACCGCTGCTACCGCGGTGTTCAGGCGCAGCATTTCCGAAGGGGCCGGATTGATCGCGGGCTTGTTCACGCCAGTGATACCCGTGAGGAACGTGGTGGCCAAATCAGTGCGCGGAAAGTTGGTCGGTGCTACCGTCGCACCCAGCACCAGGCCCAGCAGGGCAGGCAGTGTCGGGTTGGTCACATAGGTCAAAAATTGCGCATCATCACGGGGACTGGACGCATTGAACTTGTCCTTGTCGGGCAGACCGATTACGACCTCATTCACCAGCGGGTTGCCCAGGCGCGACACCTGTGTCCAGGCGCCGCCGGCTTTTTCTGCTTTGTCGTTGCCCGTGGGTGTTTTGCCGTTGAGCAGACGCGCTTGGCGCAAGCTGGCGGTGGTCCAGGCCCCGATGACCGGCTCGCTGTTGGCCGTCAGGCAATCCTTGTGGATTTCCAGCGCCAACGTGGTGACATTGGTTTTCTGGATGGGGTGGTTGCCGCCCATGCCCGCTGCATCTTTGTTGGCAGGGTCCAGCAATACTGCTGCGGGTGCGTTCACCAGGTCGAAAATCGGACCCAGATTGACGGCAAAACCCTCTTGACGCTGGCCGACAAACACTTTGCCCTGGTCTTTGCCAGCCGGACAACCGGGAATGGTGATGGTGTGGATATGCTGCGCCGCGTAGGCGGCATAGTTGGCAATGGTTTTGACACCAATGTTGTCCACTGGTTTCTCAAACGTCGCTGAGCCGGTGGTTTTGGTGACCGCCGCAGAACTACCCTTGCGCCGATCACCGCGCATCACATTGACGGTATAGGTCTCATTGACGTTCAGGTTGGCATCGTTGAGGTTGGCCACAGCGCCGGCCTGGATCAGGGGAATGGCGACGCTGGCCGAGCCAATCGTCAGCGGTATCGACTTGAGTGCATTTTTGAAGCGAAACTGGAACGTGATGTCTTCGCGCGCGTCACCGTTGTTGTCGACGTGAATTTCATAGAGCGCATTCGGATCCAATGAAAAATAGTTTGGGCCGCCGTAAGCAGCTTGAAGCGGCTGGTAATTGGCCAGTAAGGTGATGAAGTCGGATCGACCGCCGCTTCCGTTGGAAGCAACACCCTCATAACTTCGGAACATATAGAAATCGGTGCCGTCTACTTTGGGACTGGTGGTAATGAACGGAGCTTCACGGTGGCTGGACGCCCAAGCGCCTCCTGCGGCTACCAAAAGCAAGCCCGCATGGGCCAAATGCCTGAATTGATGTGACATATTTAATCTCCAAGTTAAGTTACAGCATTCGCTGCACTACCATTACGCAGGTGAACTCAACTTGGATTCAAATTCCGGTGCCAGACACAGGTTTTCTGTCCAAGTGTTGAAATTTTCCGCAAAACATTCCCCCTTTTCGCCCCTTTCGCCCCTTCCCGCCTTTGCACACTCCCCTTCCAAGCGTGTTCCGAACCATGACGTCCACCCAAGCACCACCGGGCAAATCGCCTATTCGCTCCCAATACGAAGATTTCATGCGCCATGTGTTCACCACGGGCGCTGCCAAAACCGACCGCACCGGCACCGGGACCTGCAGCGTCTTTGGTTACCAAATGCGTTTTGACCTGAACGAAGGCTTCCCTTTGGTTACCACCAAAAAGGTGTTCGTCAAGGCCATCATTCAGGAGTTGTTGTGGTTCCTCACCGGTTCGTCCAACAACAACTGGCTCACCGAGCGCGGCGTGACGATTTGGGACGAGTGGGCCAAGCCCGATGGCGATTTGGGCCCCGTTTACGGCGTTCAGTGGCGCAGCTGGCCAACGCCAGATGGCGGGCACATCGACCAGATCAGTGAAGTCGTCAAGGCCCTGAAAACCAACCCCGATTCAAGACGAATCATCGTCAGCGCCTGGAACGTGGCCGATTTGGGCAAGATGGCGCTGATGCCCTGTCACGCGTTCTTCCAGTTTTATGTGGCGCCCGCCACTGAACCGGGCGGCAAAGGCCGATTGAGTTGCCAGCTTTACCAGCGCAGCGCCGACATCTTTTTGGGGGTGCCGTTCAATATCGCCAGTTACGCCCTGCTCACCCACATGCTGGCGCAACAGTGTGACCTGGATGTGGGCGATTTCGTCTGGACCGGGGGTGATTGCCACATCTACAACAACCACCACGAACAGGTTGAATTGCAATTGGCCCGTGCACCTTTGGCTTACCCGCGCCTGCATATCAAGCGCCGCCCTGCTTCGATTTTTGACTACCAGTACGAAGACTTCGAATTTTTGGACTATCAATGCCATCCGGCCATCAAGGCGCCGGTCGCGGTCTAAGGCACAGAATTGCATGAACACAAAGGTAAAAATGATTTGGGCGCAAGCCCGTCGTGGCGTTATCGGTCGTGATGGCAAACTGCCCTGGCATCTGCCTGAAGACATGGCCCATTTCAAAGCACTGACATTGGGTGGCTGCGTGCTCATGGGGCGAAAAACCTGGGATTCATTGCCAGCCAAGTTCCGCCCCCTGCCCGGTCGGCGCAACCTGGTGCTGAGCCGCAACACCCTTTGGCAGCCAGCAGGCGCAGAAGTCTTTGAAAACCTTGAACTGGCACTGCAAAGTTGTTCACCCGAACAACCTGTGTGGGTCATTGGCGGAGCCGAAATTTATCACCAGGCGCTGCCCTTTGCCAGCATGGCGCATGTCACGGAAATCGATGCTGACCATGAAGGCGATGCTTTCGCGCCCACGCTGGGCCCATCGTGGGTCAAAACAGCAGGTGCCCCACAAAAGGCCGCCAATGGGGCGCTTTTTTCTTTCAACATCTACAACAAAAAGATCGGAAATTGATATGTCAGGTGCAGGTTTTCACGTTCACGGCCCTCACGACCACCAGATCGAACATGCTACCCAAGCGGGCCATATCGGGCACGGGGCAGAGGGCGACCACGGCAGCAGCATGATGAACCGCGTGGCCATGGCCACCGCCATCATCGCCACGGTAGGCGCACTTTTTTCTTATATGGGCGGTGCCACCCAAGCCAATGCGGGGCTCTTCAAAAACAATGCGGCTCTCAAAAAGACCGAAGCATCCAACCAGTGGAATTATTTTCAGGCGAAAAGCACCAAACAATCCTTGGCAGAGGTCTCACGAGATCTCACAACCGTAGAAGCCGACAAGGCCAAATACCAGGCCAAGATTGACCGCTACGAAAAGGAAAAAAACGAGATCAAGCTGGGTGCCGAAAAACTCGAAGCCAACGCCACCGAATGGGACAAACGCAGCGACGAACAAATGCATCAGCACCACCGCTGGGCACAAGCCACCACGGTGCTTCAAATTGCCATCGCCATGGCGGCCATTGCGCTGTTAACCAAACGCAAATGGGTTGAGGTGGCCATGTACTGCGCTGCGGCAGCAGGTACCTTGGTCGGCGTTTTGGCCGTCATGCACTATTAGCCAAAAATTAACCCACAAGGCCTTTCGCTCAAACGTGCGCCCATGAAATTTGCCACCTGGAACGTCAACTCGCTCACCGTTCGCCTGCCGCAGGTCATCGACTGGCTTGCCGCGCAGCAGGCCGCTCACGCGCCCATCGACGTGCTGGCGCTGCAGGAGCTGAAGATGACGGACGACAAGTTTCCGCAGCAAGCTTTCACTGACATCGGTTACTACGCCCAGTGGTTTGGCCAGAAGACCTATAACGGCGTGGCTTTGTTGACGCGCCAGCCGGTGACTGAGGTGGTCAAAAACATACCGGGTTTTGACGACGACATGGCGCGGGTTATCACCGCCACTGTGCCTTCAGAATACGGCCCGGTGCGGGTGATTGGCGGTTATTTTCCAAATGGGCAAGAGCCCGGCAGCGAAAAGTTCGATTACAAAATGGAATGGCTGCAAGGCTTGCGGGCGTGGGTCAAAACCGAGATGGCGGCGTACCCCAACCTGGTCATCATGGGCGACTACAACATCACCTTTGACGATGCCGACGTGTGGGATCCGGTGGGCCTGGCCGACACCATTCATTGCACCGAAGAAGAGCGTTACCACTTGCGGGCGCTGGTTGCGATGGGCCTGACGGATAGCCTGCGGCTGTTCCCGCAACCGCCCAAAAACTACTCCTGGTGGGATTACCGCGACTTTGGCTTCAAGCGCAACCAGGGGCTACGGATTGACCACATCCTGATCAGCCCCGCGCTCAAATCCCGGGCTACTGCTTGCGTGATCGACAAAACACCGCGCAAGAATGAACGCCCCAGTGACCATGCACCCGTGGTGCTCAGTTTTTCAGCCTCCGAGTAGATATATTTTGTTTAAATATTTTCTATGAGAAAAAAACGTATTTTATTGACGTGATAATTGCATAAATTGCTACTTTATACATATCGAAAATGACTAAAAATTATTTAATATTATTTAAAATAATTAAATAGATAGATTTTTTTAACCTGTTGCTAGCCGCCGCCACAGCCTATTTCTTGATGCTCATTTCGTTGGTGACACGGGTCACGTTTTCCACCCCTCGGGCTACCACCACCGCACGATCTATCTGTTTTTGATCGTTCACAAAACCACTGAGCTGTACTTCCCCTTTGCGGGTCACCACAGCCACATCGATGCTCTTGATGTCCGGGTCGTTCATGAACGCGGCTTTGACCCGCGCGGTCACAATTCCGTCGTCAACGCCTACGCCAACCGATGTGGGGGCGCCCTTGAGGCTGAGTTTGTTCTGTACGTCTTTCACACCTTTGACCGCTCGGGTTAGTTCAATGGCGCGATCAATTTGAGACTGGTTCAAGGCAAAACCGCTGAGCTGAACTTCACCTTTGCGGGTTTCGACCTGGAAATCAAAACTTTTGATGTCCGCGTCGCCCAGCAGGGCCGATTTCACGCTGGCAGTGACGACGGTATCGTCGATTTCCGTACCCATCGTGGTGGTAGCCCCAGGCGCACTCACCGGGATTTCGGTCTTGCTGCAACCCGTGGCAAAAAGGGCTCCAACGCTGATAACGCCAACGGCAATCAGGGTCAGGGTCGAATGGGTTTTCATAAACGGTTACTCCAAAATAAATGCGGGAAACACGTTGGCGAACCTTTTGTGTGCCGAAACACACAAAGAGTTCGACGGGCCAAAAATCAACGTGATGGAATCACCAGGATGGTGCCATTCGGATTGGTGGCACCTCGGGCACCCGTGCTGCCCGTAGCGCCGGTGGCACCGGTGTAGCCCGTTGCGCCCGTGTCACCCGTTGCACCGGTACTGCCAGTGCTGCCGGTACTGCCCGTAGCGCCCGTGTAACCGGTGGCCCCTGTAGAGCCTACTGAACCGGGCCGACCTTGCGCACCCGTGTATCCGGTGGCACCCACCTCACCCGTGGCCCCAGTGCGGCCGGTATACCCTGTGCTGCCGGTGGCGCCGGTTGCACCCGTCTCGCCTTGCGGACCGGCTGGCCCAGCCGGCATGGTAAAACAGGCGCTCAACACCATAGCCGAAGCGATCGATGCGATAAGTTTTGAAAAGGTTGAAAGTTTCATGATGGTTCCTTGAAGAGTTGAATAAAGCCAGGTTGGGGTCGGCCCGCCTCTGGGAGAGAACTGCTTCGTCAAGAAGAGACGCTGACATCAGCGAGCCGACTGGTTGCAGCTTACGCATCGCGTCACCGCGTCTCTGTGCGGTGCACCACTTAGCGCAAATAAATTGTTGCGGCCCAAATTTTTCTCCTTATGTAGGGCAACGCACAGAGCAGCCCTTGGATTCCGCGCACCATTCAACTCTTTAACCACCGAGGAGTTGGACATGACAAAACATAACTGGGCGATGCGCAAGGCCGCACTGGCATGTGCCCTGGGTGCCACCCTGGCAATGCCGCCCATGCAGGCGCAAGCTCAGGTGAACTTCAGCATCACCATTGGCCCTCCGGCGCTGCTGTATGAACCCGTGCCCATGATGGCACCGGGCTACATTTGGGCACCAGGCTATTGGGCTTGGCATGATGATCGACACATTTGGGTTCGGGGCCGCACCATCATTCAACGCACCGGTTACCGCTGGGAACCTGATCGCTGGGAGCAGCAAGGCCCCCGGTACGTGCAAAGGCCTGGGCGTTGGGAGCGTGAATATGAGCAGCGCCCACTCAACCACGGCCAAGCCAAAAAGTACGACCGCAACGAGATGCATTCCAACGAAAGAAACAACGGCAAGGACAAGGATAAAAACAAGACCAAGGACAAAGGCAATAACGGCAAGGGTCAGGGTGACCGCAAATGAAGCCTGTCCGCCTTGGCCTCTACAGCAGTGGCAGGCCGACAGACAGCCGACGCCATTGCCCACTGTGCGGCGCGACCCTGGTGCGTACACCGCGGCGCTTGATCGACCGCTTGTTCAGCCGGTTCATGCCGATGCTGCGCTACCGGTGCGAGCGATTCTTGTGCCAATGGCAGGGCAATATGCGCCTGGGCCCGATGGAAGAGGCCTCAGACACCATCACATCCCTGCCCTCGCGCGGGTCTTGAGCGTCGGCCCCGCCCACAAAAAAAGGGCCGACTGCGTCGGCCCTTTTTAATTGAAGGGCAACCCATGCCCCAAAAATTCAGGTCTTGCCAAACCGGCTTTTGGCGTTGGTGATGCAATCGGCTTTGGCGGCACCGGCCAACATTTCGCATTGCTCAGCTGCTACCTTGTAATCCGCATCGAGCTTCTTTTGTTTGCCTTCAGCGGTGGTGCTGTTGATCGCGCCCGTGCTGCGCACATCCACCAGCGCTTTGACCATCACCGCTTTGGCTTCTTTGCGGCAAACCGACTTGTCGTTACCGGCCATGTCGTCACAGCGTTCTTTGGCTACTTCATACGTGGTGTTGGCCTTGGCTTCGCCCACCTTGGTCAGGTCTTTTGGTTTTTCGCTAAAGCTGTATTGCAGCTCGGCCCGCGCCACCGTGGCTTTGCCTTTGGCTTCCTCTTTGCAGATATCACGGGCATTGCCAGCCAATACCTTGCAAGCAGCTTGGTCTGCCTTATAGGTGGTGGCAACACGTTCCTTGCCCATTTTGAGTTCGTCCTTGCTGATCGCGGCCGCATACACGGGCGCAAAAAACAGGGGCAATGTCAGCGCGGCAGCAGCGATGCTGGATACGCGAAAAGTGAATTTGGAGGTCATATAAGTCCTTGGTTTGGTTGAAAAAGCGGAAAGAGGAAAAGAAATCAGGCGCGGGGTTCGCCCTGGCGATTTACGGTGATGGTGGAGCCGGGTGGCGTTGTCATTTGCAGCCGGTGCTCCACGCCCCGAAAGCTGTAACTCACGTCATACAACTCAGGCCGCGCCTGGCTGGGCACTTCCCGGCAGCGCTGAACACTTTGGGTGGCCATGGGCTGGGAATATCCATCCCGGCCAACCTGGGCACCAATGGCGCCCCCGGCAATCGCACCACCCACAGTGGCCAGGTCATTGTTACGGCCACTCCCGACTTGGTGCCCCAGAATGCCGCCAATCAGCGCGCCCACTACTGCACCCGGAACATTGGAGTTGTATGGTGATGGTGATGGCGCCGAAACCTGCTCGCGTTCCACCCAGCAGCGTTGTTCCGGCGGGCCAACCACGGCACGCACCGAGGTGACGTCGGCTTCAAAAAGGCGTTCATTGCGGCGGCGGCGGTTGTCATACACCGGGGCTGCTGGCGGTGCATATCGGTCGCTGTCAACCCTGGCGTTGCCATTCACCGCCCGCATGGATGAAACCCGGTCATTCAGGCCCATGGCCGCCAATGAAGGGTAGCGCCCTGGGCGCAACACCACACACTGGCCATGGAAATCCGCGTGCTCGCATACTTCCCAGCGGTTCTGCAAAACAATCATGGAAGAAGAGCGGTCGTTAAAGCCGTAACTGCCCAGGTTTCGGACGTTCTGACCGCTGTTGAAGGAACGGCCCTGAAAATTCGGCTCTTCATAAAAGGTAACCTGGGCGCTAGCCTGGCCCGCCAGGGCGATGGCGGCACAGGCCAGGGCACCGCGCAGAAGTGTTTTCATGGGAATCCTTGAAGACGGTTGATAAACATCGCCCAGTATCAGGATTACCCGTCGCCACGACCAGCAGACAAGCGCCTGATGGGCCGTAGTAGCTGTCCTACACACGGATGGCTCACCGCGTAGGACGTGTCCTACGCGCACGCGGGTAAGAAACCGATTTCGCGCGGCAGCGTTCATGGGCATACTGTCTGCATGCATTCCGTGCCACGTTTTCTGCTGGGCGGCCCCCTCAACACCTATCCCATGCTCAAGACTTACCTCGTTGAAGACAGCCCGGTGATCCGCGAAAGCCTGATCATCACCTTGGAAGAGCTCAGCGAAGTCAAGGTAATCGGTACGGCCGAAGACGAACACAACGCTGTGGCGTGGCTGTCAGACCCGGGTAATGTGGTGGATCTGGTGATCATCGACATTTTTCTCAAGGGCGGTTCCGGGCTGGGTGTGCTCAGAAGCATCCACCAGTTGGCCCTTCGGTACCATTTGGTTGTGCTCACCAACTACGCTACTGAAGATATGCGCCAACGATGCCTTGCGTTAGGTGCCAGCCGGGTATTTGACAAATCGAATGACATCGACGCCTTGATTGCCTACTGTGACAAACTGTCAGGCGACAACCCTGACACCACAAGGCCAGGTTGGCTTCAATGAACGCAGCTTCCGGCGTTCGATCGTTGAATCAGGCTGGCGTTACTGAATCAGCCCGTTCTTCATGGCGTAATACGTCAAATCGCTGTTGGATTCGAGTTTTGTCTTCTCCAGCACACGGGTGCGGTACGTACTGACAGTTTTGACACTGAGTGACATGCTCACCGCCATATGCCCAATCGTTTCACCTTTCGCCAGCCGCAAGAACACCTGGAATTCCCGCTCCGAGAGCAGTTCGTGGGGCAGTTTGTCAGCGCCGCCGCTGACCATCGTGTCGGCTATTTGCTCAGCCACCCCAGCAGTGATGTATTTGCGGCCCCGGTGCACGGTGCGTATGGCGGCCACGATTTCCTGGGGGTCGCAGTCTTTGTTCAGGTAGCCGCTGGCTCCCTGGCGCAGCAAGGTGGTGGCGTAATGCGCTTCGGGGAAACCGCTCAAGATCAGCACCGGCAAATCAGGTGCCCGCGCCTTGATGGCGGCCAGCGCGTCAACACCACTTTGGTCGGGCATCGAGATGTCCATCACGATCACGTCCACGTCGCCTTTGCGCACAATATCGACCGCCTGGCGGCCCGTAGTGGCCTCTGCCACCACCTGAAAATCAATCTGGTCGGAAAAAAATTGCCGCAGGCCCGCACGCACCATGGCGTGGTCGTCAACGATGGCAATGCGGATCATGAAACAAAGCGGTTAGTCATGCCGAATGATTACACACTTCTTGGGCAGGCCTGAAAATGGATTTGGTCAACACCCTCAAAACCAACCGCGTTGTGGTGCCAATGGCATTTTTGGCGGCACTGTTGATGTTGCTGTTGAGTGAAACCGCGTATTGGCGGGCGCAAAACGCCTTGAACAGCTTGGTGACCGTGCAGAATGACCGAAGTAGCATTCTGCAACTGACGGAAAGCGTTCTCAAGGTCGAGTCGGGGCAGCTCGGCTATATCCTCACGGGCGATTTGCGCTTGCTTGAAAACCAGAACGAAAACAAAGCCGCCATTGCCGAAATTTTTCCGAAATTGGCGACCACTTTTGCCGATAACCCTGAGTTGCTGGCGGCACTGAACAAAATGCGATTGACGGTTGGCAACCGGCAAGCAACCCTGGCGGAAGGTATACGGCTCAAAAGCGAGCGTGGTTCACAGGCGTCGACAGATGCCATCCTGCAAACCATTCAATCCATGCCCTTAGCCCAGTCACTGGACGACGAATTGATGGCGCTGGAACTACCTGGGCGCGTGCAGCGACGCGAAGCAGTCTACAGCGCGCTGGTGCTGAATCGTTTGGGCGTGGCGTTGCTCACAACCA
Source organism: Rhodoferax sp. (assembly GCA_031417575.1). Classification (GTDB taxonomy): domain Bacteria; phylum Pseudomonadota; class Gammaproteobacteria; order Burkholderiales; family Burkholderiaceae_C; genus JANYCG01. The sequence goes on from JANOVW010000050.1 coordinate 34,953, forward strand.
TCAGCCTTATGGCCCTGCTGCTCTACCTGCGGCAAACCCATGTGCTCGGACTGCAGCAAAAGGAGCTCAAGCAGATCGAACAACAAGTGCGGGTCGACCTGGAAGCCGAAGTTGCCCTGCGAACAGCTGAGCTCACCGACTTATCACGATATCTGCTGAATGCCCGCGAAGACGAGCGCAACCGCCTGGCCCGCAACCTGCACGATGATCTGGGCGCTTTGTTGACCTCCGCCAAACTGGACGCGGCCCGTATCAAGGCGCGGCTGACCAAGACAGCACCCGATGAGCTCGAGTTGCTGAGCCACCTGGTGGCCTCGCTCAACGCCTGCGTTGCAATGGGGCGCAACATTATTGAAAACCTGCGCCCTTCTGCGCTGAGTAACCTGGGCCTGGTGTCAACACTGGAAATACTGACCCGCGAGTTTACGGAAAACACCGGCGTTCCGGTGCAATGCCAACTCAGCCCGGTGGCATTGAGCCCCAACGCCGAACTCATGCTTTACCGCGTGGTGCAAGAGGCACTGACCAACATTTCCAAATACGCCAACGCCACGCAGGTCTGGGTTAGCCTGGGTAGCCAAAATGGCCAGGTCAGCCTGGCAGTCCGCGACAACGGGCAAGGTTTCAATACCATAACCAAGGTTGGCACAGCCTATGGCTTGCTGGGCATGCGCTTTCGGGTGGAGGCCGAAGGGGGCCACCTGACGGTAGTTTCCCACCCCGGCAGCGGTACACAAATTCTGGCCACGCTGAAGGTAAGCACAGCCCAGCCCTGAATCAAGCCTTCACCTGGCTAGAAGTAGCTGGTCGTGGCGCCTGGCCTGTCGGCCAAGTCCTACAGCTGCGCGTCGGCTTCACCCACACATTTGCAGCCATCACACTGATGGATGCGCATCGCAGTCCCGCAGATACTGGGTTCACCCCATCAAAGCGGTCTCTGTACTCAAGCTTTCAGCCAGACTGCAATTCAATGGCCAAACCCGTCTTTATCCTGAAGGAAATCATATGTCTACCACCCCCATCGCACAAACCATCGACAGCCTCGCCGACAAGGCAACCGGCTCGGCTGACAACGCCATGTTTGCGACCCAGCACGCGGCCAATGGAGCCTTGAACATGCTGGCCGACAAGGTATTGGAAATTCGCAATCAAGCGGAGCCAATGCTGGCAAACGCCAATGGTCAAGCCAAAGATTATTTGCATCAGGGCATTGATTCCGTCCGCCATGCATCCCAACAACTCGCTGGGGCCGCTTTACATGCACGCGACGGCGCAACCAGCTATGTGAAGGAAGAGCCGCTCAAGGCCATACTGATCGCAGCGGCAACAGGTGCCGCCCTGATGGCATTGGTCAGCCTGATCAGCCAGTCGCACCGCAAGGCTTAACCCCCAGTGCCACTGGTTCTGCCATTTTTAACCCTTTTGCCACCTCCAATGCCATCCCAACAATCACCGGCTTTGGTTGCCATGCTTCAACTACTGGCAAGTCACCCAGGCCTGTTGGTGGATCACGCGCAGGCTTATGCAGGGCTTCTCGCCAGCGAAGCGCAAATGGCCGCCCAACGCTGCAAGCGCCAGACCATTTTGCTGGTGGTGGCGATTGCCAGCTTCTGCGTAGCCGCGGTGTTGCTTGGTGTTGCCTGGATGTTATTTGCCTTGGGCACACCACTCTGGGCCTTGTTGTCCGCACCACTGCCCGCCTTGCTGGTGGGTGGTGGTTGCCTGCTCATGGCAAGCCGGCCGATGCCCGCGCCACCTTTTTCCGAGATTAAACGCCAGTGGGCAGACGACCTGGCCATGTTGCAGGAAACAATGACACCATGACCGACCCGAGCACTGCCGCCAGTCTGGCCAACGAACGTCTGGCCCGTTCGCGCGACAGCCTGCGTCAGGCGATCCGCGCCGACAGGGTGCCGGCAACTCCCGATGTGGGCACGCCAAACTGGTTCAAGGGGTTCGATGGCCTGAAGGCCCTGCCGGGTTTTGATGCCCTGCTGACAGCACTGCGCATTGGGTGGCTGCAGCCGCTGCGACAGGCGGGCGTGACGTTGTCCGATGTGGCAACACCATTGCTCAAGCCGTTGGCGCAACGTTACCCCCTGGCTTTGGCCTTGGGTGGCGTCGCCATCGGTGCGATATTGGTGAAACTCAAACCCTGGCGCTGGCTACCAGCTGCAGCCATCGTATCGAGCCTGGCACCTCAAGCCCTAGGCAAAATAGTGAGCGCTCTCCCCGTGCAATCGTGGTTGGTCTCGGCGGTGCGCTCCATCAGGGTCAAGAACCAGAACAAACCGCGGGTCTGAGACCCGCCCTCACTTCACCTCCAAAAAAGCACAGCCCGAGCCCTTGCGTTTGGCTTGGTACATGGCCCGATCAGCCTGTTTGAGCAACACTGCACCGGTGTGGCCATCATCAGGCCACACCGCGATGCCAATGCTGGGGCGAACCACCAAAGCCAGTTCACCGACAGGCAGGTCTGCTACTGCCTCAAAAATTTTGCGGGCTTGCTGGTAGACCTGGTCGCGGCCCGGAAACCCCGTCAGGAAGCAGCCAAATTCATCACCCCCCAAGCGACCCACCATATCGTTGGTTCGAACCGCTTGTTTAATCCGTCCGGCAACGATTTTTAGCACTTCATCGCCCTTGTCATGACCATAGGTGTCGTTGATTTTCTTGAAACCGTCCAGATCCAGAAAAAACACAGCGAGTGCCGGGCGCGTTGGCGCCGGTTGTTCCTGCTGCTGCGCCTGTTCCATTGCCTGATCCAGGCATTGGCAAAAATGGTTGCGGTTGGGCAACGTCGTCAACCCATCATGGCGCGCCAAGTGGTGCGAACGCCGCTCCTGCGCACGGGTGCCCTGCAACTCAATGTGTTTGCGCGCCAAAGCAGCCTGCGCCAGTGACACTTCCTGTTTGAGATGTTGGCGCTTGGCCAATTCCTTGGAAAGTGATAGGTGCAGTTGATCCAGCGCGGCCACACAGTCCACCATGCCGGCCTGGATTTGATGAATACTTTGCTGGCGCATGGGCTCTGGCAAATCAGCCAGCGCATCGCCCGCCGTTGACAGCAGTCGGGCCTTGATGGCGTTCAGCAACAGGTCCCAGTCAGTCACGGGGATGTCTCCAGCCACACCCGATAAAGGCTGAAGGCGCAGGCGGGCACCACCGTTGCCATCGTACATGACAGCTTCTGCTCTTGGCTTGATGCCGTGGCTTGCGCCATTGGGCAAGGCCTGCAGGCCTGGGCCGGACTGCATGCTCTTCAGCATCTTGATGCTGCCCAACCTAGATACGACCCATCACCACCAAGATGATGAGGATGATCACCACCAAGCCCACACCTCCAGAGGGACCGTACCCCCATTTGCTGCTATGCGGCCAGGTGGGCAAAACGCCGATCAGCAACAGGATCAGGACAATTAAAAACAGGGTTCCGAGGCTCATGATGTTCTCCTTGGTTGGATCAAAACGTGAACTGAAGCCCGCCGTTTTGGCGACATGACTCACTCCACACGATGATCGTAAACAAGCCCCAGCACGCATTCTGTTCGATACCGAACACAATAAAAAAAAGAGAGAAAAGCGGTTTGACAGTGATTGTTTGGAACCACAATCATCAACGGCAACCTGTGTGCGCCAACGCACAGCCCACCCACGCCTGCGCACAGCAAAATGAGCCCCCCTGATTTGGAGAAACACGATGGAAGCCGCCCCTGAAAGCCCCGTACCACCGCCCGCTGCTTTGGCCGATCAGCCCCTTGAGCACCTGGTGAAAGGCACGCCACAGTTCACGCGCAACAAGGCACTTTTCTGGCTGCTGGTGGCCGCGTCGTTGAGCCTGGCCTGGATACTGTTGCCGTTCTACGCACCGATCATGTGGGCGTTTACCTTTGCGCTGATGTTTGCGCCTTTGAATCAATGGTTGCTCAAACGCATGAAGGGCGAAGCCAATGCTGCAGCTGTGCTGACCCTGCTGATCGTGATCGCGGTGGTGATCTTCCCGCTGGTACTGGTGGTATTGGCAATAGCTGGCGACATTGCTGAATTGAATCGCCGATTGATGACTGGCGAATTGAACCCCCTGCGGTATTTGCACGCCTTGTTCGACAACCTGCCACAGTGGACGCGTTTACTGCTGGAACGCCTGGGCCTGAAAGATTTCGACAGTGTGGAGCGCCGTGGCACGGCTGCCATGGCCCAGGCTAGTCAGTACGTTGGAGGGCAAGCCCTGAGCATCGGCTTGGACGCATTTGATGTGGTGATCGGAATGTTCATTGCGCTCTATCTGGCCTTTTTCATGCTGCGTGACGGTGAACAGCTGGCGCGAACCTTGCACGACGCGTTTCCGCTGGCACCTGGTTACAAATACCAACTACGCAACAAATTTGCCACGGTGGTTCGGGCCACCATCAAGGGCAACTTCCTGATCGCCGGTATCCAGGGCGCACTGGGGGGATTGGCGTTCTGGTTTCTGGGTATTCAGGGTGCGCTTTCGTGGGCGGTGTTGATGGCATTGTTATCGTTGCTGCCCGCTATTGGAGCCGGTTTGGTATGGGTGCCGGTCGCCTTGTATTTTTTTATCACGGGTGCGATATGGCAGAGCGTGGCGCTGACGGCCTTCGGCGTGCTGGTGATAGGCCTGGTCGACAACATTTTGCGGCCCGCCTTGGTGGGCCGAGACACCCGTCTGCCTGACTACCTGGTGATGATCAGCACATTGGGTGGCATGGCTGTTTTCGGCATCAATGGTTTTGTGTTGGGGCCGGTGATCGCAGCACTGTTCATAGCCGTGTGGCATATCCATGGCACCACCCGCACCGACACCACGCCTTGAGCCCAACAGCCGGCCCTACACGGCTTCAAGCCACCATTGCGCCCGATTGGCCACTGCGCTGTTGGAGCATCTGGCGATCGAGCACATCTATCTGGCCCCGGCTGTAGCGGATGGCGCCAGCCCGTTGCAGCTTTAATGCTGCTGCAGTCACGCCTTCACGCCGCACCCCCAGCAGATCAGCCAGCAGTTCTTGTGTCATGGTCAGGGCGGCAGACTCCAAACGCTCCAGGCCCATCAGCAAACGGCGGCACATCAACTGATCGATCGACTGGTAGCGGTTGCACGCAGCAGTTTGTGCCACCTGCGCCATTAAGGCCTGGGCATACACCAACACGATGCCCGGGACTGGGCCTTGGCGGTTCATGGCATCTTTGACACACTGCACACGCAAGCGGTAAGCCTGCCCGGCGCTTTGTACCACGGCATCACTCGGGGTGGAGTTGCCCCCCATGAAGACGGAGACACCCACCACCCCATCTTTACCGACGACTGCAATTTCGGAAGAATCGCCGTCTTGCGTGCGGTACAACAACGAGACGATCGCTGTGGTCGGGAAGTAGACATAAGCTGGTGTGCGTCCTGATTCGCTCAAGACCTGGCCCAGCCGCAGATTGACCGGTTCGAGTTCTGGTAACCATTGCTGCCATTCGACATCTGGCAAACTGGCCAGCAGCAAGTTATGGCGTGGATCGGAGCACGGGTCGGTGTTTGTATTCATGAAACTCTCGCATGGCTGAATGAGTCCTCATGATCCGGGCGCGTTGAATTTGGCGCCATCAGCCGCAGCCGTTTTAAGTTGTCAGTGCGTTCCTACGCTGTTGAGCCGGGCTGCCGGCAAACGACAGTATTCTTTTTTGACGCCACCGCAACACTCACATGCGCAGCAGGTGGGCGTCATCTCGCGAACCGCTTGCATAGCGTTTGCAAGCGCTTTGTGCGGCATCGCGGCGTTGTCCTACATCGAGCCGTAACGCCAACTGATAACGCAGGGCAGACTTGCCTCATAAAGTCAATCCAGATTCGACGCAACCCGCATCCAGCACCATCGAAGCGTCACAGGAGAACCATCATGCGCATTTACACCACGTGGGGAACCATTGCCGCCGCAATTGCCACTACGCTTGTCGTCGCTATTGCCTTGATGGCCTTGACCGCCTGCGTGGTTAGTCCTTCCCGCGAAGCGCAAAGCATTCTGATGGACGATGCCGGCATCACGCAGCAGGTCAAATCCCGTTTTGTGGACAGCCCGCAAGTCGATGGTCGCGCTATCCACGTTGAAACATTGCACGGAACCGTTTTACTGACCGGTGTTGCCAGCACCCCACTCGATAAGGCCGTCGCCAGTGAAATTGCGCTGGGTGTTGCCGGTGTACGGTTGGTGCAAAACGAAATCACGATACGTCAACGATGAGCCCGTGATGGTCCGGTGCAAACCGGGCTGGCATTTTTCAATCTTCAATCAAAGGAACTTCATATGAACTGGGATCAAATTCAAGGCAACTGGAAACAATCGGTTGGCAAAGTCAAAGAACAGTGGGGACAACTGACGGATGACGACCTGGATGTCGTGGCTGGCCGCCGCGACCAATTGGCCGGCAAGATCCAGGAGCGTTATGGCATTGCCAAAGACGACGCAGAAAAGCAGTTGGCCGAGTGGCAACGCAAAGCCTCTGACACCTGGTTTCCAAAAACCAAAAACTGACCCCACCAGACTGGATTGGGGGCCTCGGCATGAACTGCTCCACGCTTTTACCTGCACCGAGCGCCTGTTTGGGTTGCCGCTTGCGCGAAATGTGTCTGCCAGCGGGCATGACCGACGCGCAGGTGGAGCAGTTCAGCCAAGGCGTGACCAGCAAGCGCCGCATCAAGGTGGGGCAGGCCCTCTACCAACAAGGTGACACATTTCACACGATTTACGCTATTCGCAGTGGTACGCTGAAATCCAGCCTGATGCTGGCGGATAGCCGTGAACAGGTTAGCGGTTTCCACATCGCGGGCGAACAGGTCGGTCTGGACGGCATAGCCCACGCCAGGCATGCCACCACAGCCATCGCGCTGGAAGACACCGAAGTTTGCGCCATCACCTATGCCGGCCTCGTGCCACTATTGCTTTCCATGGGTCGCGAACACGTACTGAGCCGACTGATGAGCCATGAAATTGTGCGGGATCAGCGTCTTTTGTTGATGTTGGGCAGCATGAACGCGGCGCAGCGGCTGGCAGGTTTTTTGATCAACCTGGCAGGTCGGCTCAAAGGCTTGGGGTATGCCTCCGGCGAATTTCATTTGCGCATGACACGAGCCGACATTGGCAGCCTGTTATGCATGAAGATTGAAACCGTTAGCCGGATGTTTTCCGCCTTTCAAAAACAACGTTTGCTGAAGGTTGACAAGCGGCATATCCAGATATTGGATGCGCAAGGCCTGGCCAGCGCCTTTGCGGCACCCCGAACCTGAACGGCGGTCCGCGTGAAGTTCAAGGATTACTACGCTGCCCTGGGCGTGGCCCGCGATGCTGATCTGGAGCAGATCAAAAAGGCCTACCGAAAACTGGCACGCCAACATCACCCGGACATGTCCAAAGCGGCTGGTGCAGAGGCCCGTTTCAAAGACGTGGCTGAAGCGTATGCCACCTTAAAGGACCCGGAAAAACGCGCTGCTTATGATGGCTTGGGCAGCCACCCGGAAGGCCAGGAATTTGAGCCACCCCACGCAGACCGCTCGCGTGGGTTTGACAGCAACAACTTTGACGACATGGATCTGGCTGACTTATTGGCGTCGCTAGGCCGTGGCCACCGCCAGTCTGGCCGAGCCCCTGGCCCCATGCCGGGGCCAGATTTTGAAACCGGCTTGCAGGTCACACTGGAAGATGCCCACCGGGGTACGACCGTTCACCTGACTCTGCAAACCAGCGACGGCGAACGTACCCTGGAAGTCACGGTGCCAGCGGGCGTAACAGAAGGCCAAAAACTCAGGCTGCGCGGCAAAGGCGGCAAAGGCCATGCGGGTGGTGCCGATGGCGACATCTACTTGCACATCACCCTGCAACCGCATGCCGTGTTCCGCACCGACCACCATGATCTGTATTTTGATTTGGCGTTGACCCCTTGGGAGGCTGCACTCGGCACAGACGTGCAAGTGGCCACGTTAGACCAACCCGTTATGCTGACTGTTCCCCCGTTGACGCCCTCTGGCCGCAAGTTGCGCCTGCGCGGGCGTGGCCTGCCCAACCCCCGTGCAGGTGCAGTGGGCGTACCGGGTGCGGCGGCTTCACCGGATTCAAAAAGGCATGGCGATTTGTACGCAGTTGTTCGAATCGACATGCCAACCAGCCTGAACGCCGCACAACGCAAGCTTTTTGAAGAGATTGCTTCCTCATCGACCTTCAACCCCAGGGCGAACCCCGCAGCCCCGCAACCCAAAGAGAAATCCCATGACACCCCAACTGACTGATTGGATTTGGCTGGACATGCGGCAAACCGTGTCGCTGGCGGAGTTGTCGCAGGCCTGCGGCTTGTCTTCGGAGGAACTGGGGGAACTGATGGACTACGGCGCACTGGCACCCTCACAACCGCTGCAACCACAACGTCGCTCACCCGATGAGGTGGCATCGCAGTTGCCGCATCAATTCCGTGCTGACTGGATCACGCGGCTACGCACTGCCGCCGGTTTGCGCCTGCACTATGACCTGGATCTGTTCAGCATGGGCATGATGCTGGGATACCTCACGCGCATTGAAGACCTGGAGCGACAACTGGCCTCGCTGCTGGCGCAGTCACCCAGGGCGGCGCGACCCAGTCCCGGCCAAGGATATGAAAACTGAACTGAAAATGGCCCGAACGGGCCATGGCAGAACCGCTGCTGCGACAGCGTAGTCGCCAAGCTTTCGCCTGACGGAGCTGCCACAGTCTATCGCTGACGGTTCACTTCGCTGCCGATCACACCACCGACTGCGGCGCCTGCTCCGGTGCACAAGATGCCACCACACAGCAGGTTGCCGGCTACGCCGCCGATCACGGCGCCGGTGGCAATGCCTTGTTCCTGACGGGTCATGCCTGAGCAGCCCGACAGCAACACAAGTGCCACGGCTGCGATGGCCAGACTGGATTGGGTATAGATTGATTTCATGATGAAGGCTCCTGTTGAAAAAGTTGATGAGGAGCCTTCAGTATGGCCAGCCCTCAAGGCGCCGGGTAGCAGACATCGCCGCTGACTGCGGTAGTAGATGTCCTACACAAAGGGTGTTGTTGGTTCAGTCAAATCGCAGGGCCTTGCCAATCGGCTCTCTGGTTGCAACACCGTAAGCCATGTCCTACGCCAATGCGTGTCGTTGGCTCACGGTGATCGGGCTGATACACCTATGGTTTGCCAACCCTGTTGCAGCCAAACTTGCTGCATGGCGGTGGCTTTTCACCGCCTTCAGCAGGAGTTCAACATGCTTCACTACACCGTTGTATTTTTTGTCATCGCCTTGATCGCCGCCCTTTTCGGGTTTGGTGGCATCGCCGCAGGCGCGGTCGAGATCGGCAAGATTCTTTTCACTGTTTTCGCGGTTCTGGCCGTCGTCAGTTTTCTGGTCGGCCTGGTTCGTAAAAACTGACCCTTATTTTCATGGTGTCAGCACTTGCATGAGCAGACACCTTGCACGGTTTTTTTGTTCCCCTTCCTCGTCCCCTTCCCTTTCACAACTATTTTCACCGGAGATATTCATGACCTTTCGCAAACTTGCCATCATCACATTGTCTAGCTTGGCCCTGCTCACCGCCACCGGCTGCGCCGTTACACGCGGCCAGGAAACCGTGGGTGCGTATGTGGACGACACCGTGATCACCTCAACTGTTAAATCGCGTTTTATTGAAGACACACAGGTCAGCGCGGCAGCCATCAGTGTGGAAACCCTCAACGGCACCGTGATGCTGTCGGGTTTTGCCAAGAGCAACCTGGAACGCAATGCCGCCGAAACGATCGCGCGGCGCGTGAATGGTGTGAAGCTGGTGAAGAACGAGATCGCCGTTCGACCTTGAACTGAACCCGCGGCGCAAGTTGCGGGTCACAGCAGGTCACGCTACCTCAGGCGGGCCTTGCTGTAACCGTTCGGCAGGTACTGGCTCAGTTCATCGCGACATTGAAAAAGACAAACCCGAACGCTTGTCTACCGCTTCAAAAATTGTCGCCCACTGCGTAAAAAACGCACCTCAATCATCCAAGCCCAGTTCCTGAATCTTGCGGGTGATGGTGTTGCGGCCGATGCCGAGTTTTTGTGCGGCCTCGATACGGCGGCCCTTGGTATGGGTCAAGGCGGTAGTGATGAGCTGGGCTTCAAAACGGCGGGTCAATACATCCCACACATCTGGTTTGCCGTTAGCCAACAAAGTTTGCGCTTCGGCTTCGACACCGATCTCCCAAGCCGAACGGGCCGTTGGCAATGCCGCCGCCATTGCGGCCACGTTTGACGCGTCTGCACGTGCAGGCTCTGCACCGGGCTCGGCCGGCTCACCTGCGCTCAGCGCAGCATTGATCGAGCCCGTGCCATCCGCAGCACCCAGACCGGCCGCAACCCCACCTGATGCTCCTGCGTAAGATGCAGCCGAATAGACTGGCACATTCGACATAGGAGCGATGGCGCTTTGCATGGGCTGGTCATCAGCACTCACCCGGGCAGCTATTGGCAACCCGCCTGGGCTGCTGCCTTCGCGGTTGGGTGGCGTGCCTTCACCACCCGAAACCAAGCCTTCCAACACCTCCGGTGGCAAGTCTTTAGGCTCAATCATTTGAGCCGGGGCCATCACCATCAGCCAGTGGCAGATGTTTTCGAGTTGCCGCACGTTTCCCGGGAAGTTAAATGCGCACAGCGCAGCCAAGGCGGCCTCTGAAATACGTTTGGACTCAACCCCCAATTGCACTGCGCTCACATGCAGGAAGTGCTGCGTCAGCACCGCAATGTCTTCACGCCGCTCGCGCAGGGGCGGCAGACGCAGGCGGATGACGTTCAAGCGGTGAAACAGGTCTTCCCGGAACACCCCGTCTTTGACGCGCTGCTCCAGGTTCTGATGGGTTGCCGCAATGACCCGCACATTGGTCTTGATGGCGGTGTGGCCGCCAACGCGGTAAAAATTACCATCGCTCAACACCCGCAGCAAACGGGTTTGAAGGTCATACGGCATGTCGCCGATTTCGTCAAGAAACAAGGTGCCACCGTCGGCCTGCTCAAACCGGCCCCGGCGCATGGTTTGTGCACCGGTAAATGCACCCCGCTCGTGGCCGAAGAGTTCACTCTCAAGCAGATCTTTGGGAATGGCCGCTGTGTTGATGGCCACAAACGGCCCATTGCTGCCCTTGGCGCTGGCATCGCCACGCGGCGAATGTTTGTGCAGGGCGCGGGCCACCAGCTCTTTGCCGGAACCCGATTCGCCCGTGATCATCACGGTAACGTTGCTCTGGCTCAGCCGGCCAATCGCCCGAAAAACATCTTGCATCGCCGGGGCTTGGCCCAGCATTTCCGGTGCGGCTACCGGGCGCGAATCGGCCACTGCTTCACGCTGGCTTTCATCCACCGCGCGGCGGATCAGCTCGACCGCTTTGGGCACGTCAAACGGTTTGGCCAAATACTCGAAGGCTCCACCCTGGAAGGCGCTCACGGCGCTGTCCAAGTCCGAATACGCCGTCATGATGATGACCGGCAAACCAGGGTATTTCGCTTTGACTTTATCCAACAGTTCCAGGCCCGAGCCACCCTGCATGCGGATGTCGCTCACCAGGATTTGCGGAATCTCGTCGTCGCTGGCGGTGTTGAGTGCGGTCAACACGTCTTTGGGGTTGGTGAAACTGCGGGTCGGCAGGTTCTCACGCAGCAGCGCTTTTTCCAGTACGAAGCGGATGGACTGGTCGTCATCTACTAACCAGATCGGCTTCATTCGGTAGGTTCTCGGGTTGGCAGGTTGAGCGGTCAGGGCAACGGAATCAAAATCTCAAAATCGGTACGGCCCGGCTCGCTATCAACCCCGATCGTGCCGTGGTGCTGTTGCACAAAGGTTTGTGCCAACGTCAACCCCAAGCCAGAACCACCATCGCGCCCACTCACCAGCGGGTAGAAGATGCGCTCCTTGATCGAGTCTGGTACGCCAGGCCCGTTGTCTATGACATGCAATTCCAATGCCAATCTGTAGCGCTGTTTTCCAAACGTCACCTGCCGGGCAATTCGCGTCTTGAAGGTAACCATCGCGCAAGCGGCACCGGGGTCAGTTTTGCCGTCCCCATCCAGCGCCGCTGCCTCGCTTATTTTGTCGGCCAGTGCCTGACAAGCGTTGTGGGCGATGTTCAGCACGGTTTGAATCAGTTGTTCTCGATCACCCCGGAACTCCGGGATCGAGGTGTCGTAATCGCGCACCACACGCAAACCTTTTGGAAATTCCGCCAAAATCAGAGAGCGGACCCGCTCGCACACCTCGTGAATGTTCACATCACCCACCAAGTGCGGGCGTCGGTGCGGTGCCAGCAGGCTGTCGACCAAGGTTTGCAACCGATCCGCCTCGCGAATGATGACCTGGGTGTATTCGCGCATTTCACGGGTTTGCAAATCCATTTCGAGCAACTGAGCGGCGCCCCGAATGCCACCCAGCGGGTTTTTGATTTCATGCGCCAGGTTTCGTATCAGCTCCTTGTTGGCCTCGGCCTGCTCAGCCAGTCGCTCTTCGCGGTCTAGTTTGACCTGTTGCTCCAACGGCAGCATTTCGACTACGATTTCATCCACTTGGTCAGTCTGCGTGACGATTACATGCACCAAAATAGGCTCGTGGTTCTGGGCTTGCCCGGCGCGTTTGAGCCAGGCGTCGTAACGCAATGCAGCAAAAGCATTGCCACCCGCGCCTTTTAGCGCTTGCTCCAGCACTGCGGGTTCAGTAAAACTGGCCGCCAACGACATGCCCTGAATCTGGCGACGTGAAACACCCAAAGCATCTTCCAGCGCGGTGTTGGCAAACAATACGCGGCCTTCCAGCGTAACGACCGCGACCAGCGTGGCCAGCAGTTCAAACGAGAGAAACCGCTCGCTTCGGGGGGTGGGTTGCGCAGCGTATTTGCGGCGGTTTTTAAAGGTGTTCAAGCGGCTATTTTGCCGCAGATGACCAGGGCCTTGAAGGCCGACGGGTCATTCATGGTTGCCGCAAAAACCCAAACTTTTGGCTTAACGTGAAGCTGAACTCGCGGGCAAACGACTGAGTTCACGCCGAATGCCGGCGATATCACTGTCGACACGTGCCAAATTGCTCTTGAGTTCGGCAGTGCGGTCGAGGTACTTTTGATAGTTGCGGGCTTCATCGCCCCGTTTTTCAGGTTCGCCGTTGTTGTATTCACGGCTCAACTCTTCGCGCCGCGCCTCGGCCTTTTTCAATTCCGAATCCAGAATGATGCGGGCGTCTGAATCACGGCCGCGTTGCTCATTGGCATCTACCCGTTGACCTGGCTGACCACCGGTTTGCGCAGACTGTGGCGCTGCCACCACTTTGACCGGTGAACCGGGTACCGCATTGGCAGGCGTTTGTACCTTGGTACCCTGCACGATGGTGACGTTGCCGCCCTCAAGCGCCTTGCAGTTATGCGCTTTGGGATCGGTCAGTGAATTGGTGTAGTAGTTGTGATCGCACCGGAACAGGCGCTCTTGGGCCATGGAAGGCCCGGCACAGACGACGACAAGTAAAAACAAGAGCGGTTTCATGCTGACGTGCAAGTATGCGCTATTTGTGCAAAATTTCAAAATCAATCCCTTGCCCAGTGCTGGTTGCAAATACCGAATGCAAAAACAAAACGGCCTGAACTCCCGTCCAGGCCGCCGTGCGAATTGGTATCGACGTGGATTACAGCGAGTAATACATGTCGAATTCAATCGGGTGGGTCGTCATGCGGAAACGCGTCACTTCTTGCATCTTGAGCTCAATGTAGGCATCAATCATGCTGTCGGAGAACACGCCGCCTTTGGTCAGGAAGCCACGGCTTTTGTCCAGATAATCCAGGGCCTGATCCAGGCTGTGGCACACGGTTGGCACCAATGCGTCTTCTTCGGGCGGCAGATGGTACAGGTCTTTGCTGGCCGCTTCGCCGGGGTGGATTTTGTTTTCCACACCGTCCAGGCCAGCCATCATCAATGCGGTAAAGCCCAGATACGGGTTCATCAGCGGATCGGGGAAACGCGCCTCGATGCGGCGGCCTTTTTCGCTGGGCACGTAAGGGATGCGGATCGAAGCCGAGCGGTTGCGGGCCGAATAAGCCAACTTCACAGGGGCCTCAAAACCAGGAACCAGGCGTTTGTAGCTGTTGGTGCCCGGGTTGGTGATCGCGTTCAGGGCACGCGCGTGTTTGATGATGCCGCCGATGTAATACAGGGCGAAATCAGACAAGCCAGCGTAACCGTTGCCGGCAAACAGGTTTTTGCCGTCTTTCCAGATCGACTGGTGCACGTGCATGCCGGAGCCGTTGTCGCCCACCAGTGGTTTGGGCATGAAGGTTGCCGTTTTGCCGTAGGAGTTGGCGACGTTCCACACCACGTATTTCAGGTTTTGGGTCCAGTCGGCGCGTTGCACCAAGGTGCTGAAACGTGTGCCGATTTCGTTCTGGCCAGCGCCAGCCACTTCGTGGTGGAACACCTCAACCGGGATGCCCAGGGATTCAAGAACCAGCGAGATTTCAGCGCGCAGGTCTTGCGTGCTGTCGACCGGTGGTACGGGGAAATAACCACCCTTGACAGTGGGACGATGGCCGCGGTTGCCGCCTTCGATTTTTTTGCTGCTGTTCCAGGGCGCTTCGTATTCGTCAACCTTGACGAAGGAACCCGACATGTCGGAACCCCAACGTACGTCGTCATAAATAAAGAACTCGGGCTCGGGTCCGAAGTAGGCCGTGTCACCCATGCCGGAAGCCTTGAGGTAAGCCTCGCCGCGCTTGGCGATGGAGCGGGGGTCGCGGTCATAGGCCTTGCCGTCGCCTGGCTCCAGCACGTCGCACTGGATAAAGACGGTGGTCTCTTCAAAAAACGGGTCGACATTGGCGGTGTTCGGGTCAGGCATCAGCAACATGTCGGAGGCTTCGATGCCCTTCCAGCCTGCGATGGAGGAGCCGTCAAACGCATGGCCCGACGTGAACTTGTCTTCATCAAAATGAGAAACGGGCACGGTGACGTGCTGCTCTTTGCCACGGGTATCGGTGAAACGGAAGTCAACAAACTTGGCTTCGTTTTCTTTCACCATCTTCATCACGTCTGCGACGGTCTTGGCCATCAAATACTCCTGTTGATTAATCTAAAAAGGGAAACCTGTTCTGAAGCGAACGCAGTTTTTATGCCACGTTTTTGGGGTCGGTCTGGCGCGGCTTTTTTTATCGACTGGTCGCCGCCATCTGATCGCCAAGCCCCGAATTTTGCCCCAGTTTCGAGGCGCAGCCTGCTCCAACTAAGCTTTCCCACGCACATTCACGCGATTGAGGGCGTTTTGACAGTCGGCGATTGCCAGTCTCTGATATCACCAAAAAAGTGCACGAACGGATTTGCACCAAATTAGAGCGACGTTATTATCTTTATCGCACCATTTCGGGGCCTAATTTTGCATCGTAGGTCGCCAACCCCGCCAGCAAGGCCGGATACGCCAACGCGACCAGGGCCGGATCACCCTTGACCCCTAGCTCAATGTGCCGCCCATGCTGCGGATGATCGACGCTGGGCAAGCTGAACACCTTGACCCCCACATGATCACGCTCGATCGCTTCCATCAGGGGCGTGAGTGTGGCCTCCATCTGGCCATACACCACAACTGATTTTTCGATACGGGCCGACTGTTGATGCAAATGGGGGTAGTGTGTATCCAGCACCCACGCCATCATCGGCCAAGCCATCACCGGGAACCCCGGAAAGAAATGTACGCCCCCACGCTCCCCCACTACGTGTGGGTCGCTGCCCCCCAAGGGGGCCCTCGCTGCTTGGGGCGGCCCGGCGCGACGCTCGCTACTTGCCCCCAGTATCGAAAACCCGGCAATCTTGTTGTACGGGTTGGGGATCAGCTGCGCGCCTTGCGGAAAAACACCCATGTTCAGGCGGTGCTGGTTGTCTTCGCGTTCGGGTTCGTAGGGTTTGCCTTGCTCCTGCGCCACATCTTTCATGCGTTCACGAATCAAATCAGCAGCGCCAGGGTGCAAAGCCAGCGGCACACCCAGCGCCCGCGCGGCACATTGGCGCGTGTGGTCGTCCGGTGTGGCCCCAATGCCACCGGTCGAAAAAACGATGTCACCCGAGGCAAATGCACGTTTCAGGGCCGCTTCAATACGCTCGGGCGAGTCGCCCACATATTCGGCGTAATCAAGCTGCAACCCTCTTGCGTTCAGCAATTCGATGGTTTTGGGCAGGTGTTTGTCGGCGCGTTTGCCAGACAGGATTTCGTCGCCAATGATGAGAAGGCCAAATAAGGGTTGCATGGTGGATGCTCAGAGGGGAAGCAGGGGCGCCGATTGGGTGGTGATGACCAGCGGTTCCGCGGGCGCTGGCGAAGGTGCAGAAGATGGCGAAAGTGGAGGCGCAGGTGGGGCCGATGCAGCTTGCGCCTTGCGCAAATCCGCCAACGCTGCCAGCGCGTAATGCGAAAACCAGAGTGAAGAGAATGCAAACACCAAGGTGTAAATCCAGATGGCAAACGGC
>JANOVW010000051.1:0-2470 GCA_031417575.1 Rhodoferax sp.
GAAAGCTCCAGCAGCGACTCCATCGTTGCCAACTGGCCCTCACGCAGCAGGCGCTTGGTCATGCGCATCGCAGCAGGTGGATTGGCGGCGATTTTTTCGGCGAGCTGGCGGGCCGTGGCCATCAGTTGATCGGGCGGCACCACGAGGGATACCAAACCGCAGCGCAGCGCCTCCTGCGCGTCAATGGCTTCACCCGTAAACGCCATCTCAGAGGCTTTGGCCATACCCACCGTGCGCGGCAACAACCAGGCGCCGCCATCGCCCGGGATGATGCCCAGCCGCACGAAACTCTCGGCAAAGGTGGCGGTTTCAGAGGCGATGCGGATGTCGCACATGCAGGTCAAATCCATGCCTGCGCCGATCGCCGCGCCGTTCACGGCGGCTATGACGGGCACGTCGAGATTGCACAAGGCTTTGGGCAAACGCTGAATGCCTTGGCGGTACTCTTCGCGGATGCGGTCGGGCGCAATGTCTTGCTCAAAAAAACGCTTCATGTCTTTGACATTGCCACCCGAGCTGAACACTGGCCCGGCACCGGTCAAGATGACCACCCGTACCGACGGATTCAAGGTGATGGCCGCACAGGCATCGACAAACTCCTGCACGGCCGAGTTGCCAGTCAGCGCATTGCGCGTTTCAGGCTGGTTCATGGTGAGGGTGAGGATGCCGCCGTCTTGGTGGCTATTCAGAAAAGAAGACATGTTTGACCCTGAGTTGAGAAACGTGGAAGTTTTGAAAAAAATCAGTGCGTTGCGGTGAGGGTTTGCAAAATATCCAATGACATGGCGTGGGGCGACTGCAAAACCGCCTGGCCCAGAACCTCCTGCCAATAGGCCTCAGTACCCGCCGATTGCCGCCAGGCGTGCAGGCGGCGCGTGTAAAGTTGTAAATCGTGCTCGGCGGTAAACCCAATCGCGCCAAAGATGGAATGGGCCAGGCCAGCCACCTCCACGGCCGCTTCATTGGCGCGGGCCTTGGCTACCGCTACGTTCATCGTTGCGGGCTGCAAGGCAGGTGAATGGCAACCCAGTTGCGCCGCCATACGGGCCGCCATGACGTGTTCAGCCATCACTGCCAACTGGTGCTGAATGGCCTGAAATTTGCCAATCGGGCGGCCAAATTGTTGCCGGTCATTGGCGAATTGCAGGCTCATCTCCAGCACCTTTTGCAAGGCACCGGCCATTTTTGCAGCGTTCAGGCATGCCGCCATCTCAAGCGTGGGTTCAAAACCGCTGGCCCGCGTCACCATCTGCTCGGGCAAGGGCACCGGCAACAAATAACGCCCGCACAACTCAAACAGCGGGAAGGCCTGCGCCAGGCTCAAGCCTGCACCACCCTGCGCCTCGGGCAACAAGGCGTCTTCAAAACCTGATTCGGCCAGCGTTCGGCCCAGGCTCAGGCCAACTGCCTGCTCCGCTTCGAAGGCCCGAACCACCGACGGCGTGCATTCAGCTTCCAGCAGGCTGCGCAGTGCGTCTGCCAGCAGTGGGTCGTTCACCGAATCAAAGGGGGAGTCATTCATGGGATTGAGGGGTCCAAGAGGCTATTCGAGGGGTTATGTAAGGCGCGATTCAAGGGGTTAACAGTCATCCGCTCAGCGCAAACCCAGCCCGCGGGCGATCATGCCGCGCAAGATGTCGCGCGTACCGCCCCGCAACGAAAACGAGGGGGCCACCTGGGTCACATAGTTCAACGCCAGCAGCAGCTCGGCCGGCACGGCCTGCATCGC
The DNA here is from genome assembly GCA_031417575.1 of Rhodoferax sp. Classification (GTDB taxonomy): domain Bacteria; phylum Pseudomonadota; class Gammaproteobacteria; order Burkholderiales; family Burkholderiaceae_C; genus JANYCG01. The sequence goes on from JANOVW010000051.1 coordinate 1,730, forward strand.
CGCTGGCGACGGGTCGGCCAGCAGGGCATCGGCAATCGCGATGGGCATCAGTTGCTCAAGCGTCGTGCCCAACTCCTTAACCAGGGCCGCCTCTACCACCGGGCTTTCGCCTTTCACCAGTTTTTCAGTCACCGCAATACACAGCGCCCGCAACGGGGCCAGGTGGCTCACCAATTTGCCCACCAAACGGGCCGACTGTTGACTGCGTTCGGGGTTCAATCGCAACCACTGCAGCCATTGGTCAAACAAAATGATGCTGGAATAGATGCGTTCGGGGCCACTGCGCTCAAAGGCCAACTCTGCGGTAACCTGCGCCCAACCGCCGCCTTCGGCACCGATCAATGCATTCGGGCCCAAGGCCACGTTTTCAAAGAAAACCTCACAAAACTGGCTGTCACCCGTGAGGTCTTTGATCGGGCGCACGGTAATGCCCGGTAACGACAAATCCACAATCACCTGGGACAGGCCTTTTTGCCGGTCTGCTGCGTCACCCGACGTGCGCACCAAGGCGATCATGAAATGGCTGTTGTGCGCATTGCTGGTCCAGATTTTTTGGCCATTCAACAACCAACCCGTGGCGGTGGGTGTCGCGCGGCTGCGCACGCTGGCCAAATCGGAACCCGAGCCGGGTTCGCTCATGCCGATGCAAAAAAAACATTCGCCCCGACAAATGGGCGGAATATATTGCTGCTTTTGTTCCTCGGTGCCGTATTTGAGGATGAGCGGTGCGCTTTGCCGGTC
>JANOVW010000052.1:0-2818 GCA_031417575.1 Rhodoferax sp.
TCAGCCCCCAAGAGTCGGCCATGGGCACCGGGTGAATCAGTTGCCTTGCCGAAATGCCGGGCCAATGCGGGCGCCAACACGTCCTGAATCAGCGTCGATTTGCCCGAGCCACTGACCCCGGTAACACACACCAGGTGTTGCAGCGGAAACTCAATCGACACGTCTTTGAGGTTGTGTTCAGTGGCGTTTTCCAGAATCAGCTTGGGGGTGTTGGCAGCGATCAACCGCTTGAAACCCATGCTGATTTGTTTACGCCCGCCCAAATACGCCCCTGTGAGCGTGTTGGCCTGGCGCAAATCGTCGGTACTGCCGTCAAAAACGATCCGCCCGCCACGCTCGCCAGGGCCCGGGCCCATGTCGATCATGCGGTCGGCTGCCAGCATGACAGCCGGGTCGTGCTCCACCACCACCAAGGTGTTGCCGGCATTGCGCAAACGCTGCATGGCTTCAATGATGCGGTCCATGTCGCGCGGATGCAGGCCAATGCTGGGCTCATCCAGAACGAACAAGGTATTGACCAGCGAAGTTCCCAGCGCTGTGGTGAGGTTGATGCGCTGCACCTCGCCGCCCGACAAGGTGCGGCTTTGGCGGTCCAGCGTCAGGTAACCAATGCCGACATCACACAGGTACTTCAGCCGGGTGTTGATTTCTTCAAACAACAGCTTGAGCGCCTGCGCATCCCCCGCATTGGCCTGCCCCATGGTGACGGGTGAAATACGGTTGAAAAACCGACGCAACCGGTCCATCGGCAGCATCATCAGGTCGTGCAGGCACAGGCCCGGCAAAGCCTCCAATTGGTGGCGCTGCCACTTCACGCCGGTCGGCATGAAACGTTTGCCAACGGGCAATACGTCATCGGCATCGGCCTGGCTGCCGATGCGCCACAACAGGCTTTCGGTTTTGAGCCGGGCCCCGCTGCAGGTTTCGCAGGTGGTGTAGCTGCGGTATTTGGACAGCAACACCCGAATGTGCATTTTGTAGGCTTTGCTTTCCAGGTATTCAAAAAAGCGCTTGATGCCAAACCAATGCTGGTTCCATTTGCCGTTCCAGTTCGGCGAACCGTTGATCACCCAATGCTGATGTTCAGAGGTGAGTTTGTACCAAGGCGTGTCGCGTGGGATGCCGGCCGTCTCGGCATGGCGCATCAGGTCGTCCTGACACTCCTTCCACGCCGGCGTCTGCATGGGTTTCACGGCACCGGCCCGCAACGTCAATTTTTGATCGGGAATCACCAACCCCAAATCAACCCCGATGACCCGCCCGAAACCCTTGCACTTTTCGCAGGCACCCAGGCCCGAGTTGAAGGAAAACATCGAAGGAATCGGATCGCGGTAACGGATGTCGCTGGTGGCGCAATGCAAGCCCAATGAGAATTTGAATAAATCTGAAGAACTGGCTGCAACGCTTGCCGCACCGGAATTTGCCTCGGTGACATAGGCCGTCATTCGGCCACTGCCGTGCTTGAGCGCCACCTCAATCGCTTCGACGACACGGCTGCGTTCGACGCTGGAGAGCCGGAAACGATCCGCTACCACGTCCACCACTTTGCGCGGGCCGGTCGCACTCATCACGTCCCGTTCAGCCTGAATTTTGGTGAAACCACTGGCAGACAGCCATTCCTGCACTTGCTCAGCGGTGGTACCCGCCGGCAACTCAACTGGAAAGGTCAAGGCAAACCGGGCTTCGGGCCGTTGCTGTTGCAGAGCGAGAAGCTCGGCGTAAATGCTGTCGGCAGAATCGTGACGAACAGCTTGGGCGGTTTCACGGTCAAACAACTGGCCTGCCCGCGCAAACAACAGCTTCAAGTGGTCGTTCAGCTCGGTCATGGTGCCCACCGTGGAGCGGGAGGAGCGCACCGGGTTGGTCTGATCAATCGCAATGGCAGGTGGTACACCTTCCACTCTGTCAACCGCCGGTTTGTCCATCCGGTCCAGAAACTGGCGTGCGTAGGCCGAAAAGGTTTCGACATAGCGTCGCTGACCCTCGGCATAAAGGGTATCGAACACCAGGCTTGACTTGCCTGAGCCACTAGGCCCGGTGACGACTGTCAACTCGCCCGTGCGGATGTCCAGGTCAAGGTTTTTGAGATTGTGCTGACGCGCGCCGCGTATGCGGATGATTCCCTGGGGCATATCCTGATGTCTTTCCTGTAGAGGCCAGACATTCTAGGGACATGCCATAAACCCGGAATGCCCGGGGTTGTGGTCAGGGTGCCGATGCGGCTTTGGCTGGCGCGGCAGGTGCCACAGCCGCTGATGCAGCGGAAGCCGGCGCATCAGGCGCATGCGGGACGCTGATTTCGTGCTTTTCACCGCCCATGTCAATGTCGCCACCCTTGCTCAGCATCCAAACAGCAGCACCCGCAAAAATCACAAAACCAATAGCAATTTTCCACATAAAAACTCCAGTCATAAAAAAGGCCCCCCGATTGGAGGGCCTGAACCAGTGCACGCCAAGAATTAGTCTTGTGCGTAAATGTCAATGTCTTTGGTTTCCTTGACGAACAACATGCCGACGACAAAGGTCATGGCTGCAATGACGATCGGGTACCACAAGCCGCTGTAAATATTGCCTTGCGCCGCAACAATCGAGAACGAAATGGCAGGCAGAAAACCGCCAAACCAACCGTTACCGATGTGGTAGGGCAAGCTCATCGATGTGTAGCGAATGCGTGTTGGAAACATTTCTACCAAGATAGCTGCAATCGGGCCGTACACCATCGTGACCAGAATCACCAGGAACACCAACAGCACGCCAATCATGACCTTGTTCATTGATTTGTCGTCGGCCTTGGCGGTCAGGCCGTTGGCTTTTGCGG
>JANOVW010000053.1:0-3213 GCA_031417575.1 Rhodoferax sp.
ACCATCGACAAGGGCAACGGCATCTGGTACTGGAACACCACCGGCGCACAAACACTCGCGGTGGCCGGGGGCGGCAATGCCACCCTCAACAGCTCGGGCGGTTATCACTACGCCGGGTACGGCGTAGCCGGCCAGACTCTCACCTTCGCCGCCGGGCTGACCCAACAGGGCAACATCAGCGTCTATGACAGCTCGGCGGCCAATGTGGTCAACCTGGGCACCATCAACCAATCCATCGCCGCTACCACATCAACCATTAACGTTACCAATTTTTCAAACCCGGGGAGTCTTGTTGCAACAGCGGGTACGCTTATCTCAAACGTTGGATTTGCGGCCAATGCGGGCACCATCAGCGTCGGGTTGGGGGCCAATTTCAACCGGTCCAGCAATGCATCCTTCATCAATAATGGCACGCTGCTGACGGGTGGAAACATCAGCCTGGGAACGGGCACCCTCACCAACAATGGCACGCTGCGTATTGGTGCCAGCCCCGGGTTCAGTACCATCTCAGGCAATTTGAGCCTTGGCGGCTCCAGCGTTCTGGACATTGAAATCGGCGGCTTGACCCGCGGCATCGTGACGGGGTATGACTCCATGCATGTCACCGGCAACGTGGTGCTGGGCGGCGACGTGAACGTGTCGCACTTTGGCGGTTTTGTGCCAACGGTTGGCAACATCTTCCACATCATCAGCGCGGGGGGCACACGCGCCGGCTCATTCGTCTCCGTATTTCCGCCCAGCGGCGCGCCGTACGCACTGGGGCTGGATTCCAAAAACGTCTTCCTGCAGCGCGGCAACACATTCACAGGTGTCAACGTCTGGAACACCGATGCCAGCGGCAATTTCAACTTGGCCAGCAACTGGAGCGCGGGAGTGGTGCCTGGCGCCAGCGACACCGTGCTGATCGACCGCGGCCCCAATGCCAACCCGCTGGTAACCGTGAATTCCACATTGTCGGTGGGGCGCCTGTTTACCACCGAACCCCTGTCAATCGTCGCCAGCGGCAACCTGACAGTCGGTAGTGACGCGTCATTTGGCAGCACCCTGTCGATGAGTGGCGGGGGCTTGACGCTCAATGGCCCATCGGTGGTAAGTGGTGCTTATACCCAGACCGGCGGCACACTCGGCGGAACCGGCACTGTGACGATGAATGCGACCGGCAACAGCTGGAGCGGCACCAGCACCATTGGGGGCGGCCTCAAACTGATTACAAACAATTCCTCGTCAATCAGCGGCACCACAACGGTAACCGGTTCAGGCACCTTGTGGACCAATCAGGGCACGGCCACACTTGCCAGCGGCATTTTGCGGCTTGACGCGGGTGGCGGGTTCGCCAATGCCGCAAGCGGAGCCTTGGACATCAGCTCCTTGGGTTCCAGCAACCTGGTGATTCACTCCAACGACGCAACTGGTATTTTCAACAACGCCGGGGTGGTGAACTGGAACGTAGCCAGCCCGCGCGGCATTCAGCCACTGGCGGCCTTCAACAACACGGGCACGGTCAATGTACTTGCGGGCAACCTCGATTTGCAGGCGGGCGGCACCGATACAGGCGCGTGGAACATTGCGTCGGGTGCTGGATTGCTGTTCAACGGGTCTGGTGCGCGCGCTTTGAACGGTGGCACCACCATCGCAGGCGCGGGTGGTTTCAGCACCAGTGGCTCTGGAAGCAGTACCTTTGGCAGCGGTAGCAGCCTCTCCGTTGGCGCGATGACCTTCGGCGGCGGCAACACAACATTCAGTGCCGGGGCAAGCGTGGCGTTTGACCGTCCACTAACCGTTTCGGGAGGTGTTCATGCCTTCAATACCAATACGGCGCGGACACACTCGGGCACAGTGTTCATGCAGGGCGGCTCCTTGGGGGGCAGCGACAGTTTCCAGTTGAATCAGGTTCAGTTTGATGGCGGTGCGTTTTTTGGCAGCGGTGGATTTGTAACGCTGGGCAATGTCACCATGTCGGCCAATGGCACCCGCGCTGTGGATGCCGGCAGTTGGACCAATGCAGGAACACTCACCCTTTCAAGCGGAATATTGCGGATCGACAACAACGCGTCTTTCACCAATTCGGGCACTTTCAACATCAGTACACCCGGCAGCAGTGGTCTGGCTATTCACGTCAACACAGGCACCGGCAACTTCACCAACGCGGCCACTGGAACCATCAACTGGAGCAGCGCCGGCTCCATCGGCGTGCAGCCCATGACCTTGTTCAGCAATCAGGGAACCATCAATGTGCTGGCTGGCACGATGGACGTGCAGGCACCCTTTGCCAATACATCGTCAGGCGTCATCAACATCCCTGGCAGCGCAACATTCAGGCGAAACACCGGCTTTACCAACCAGGGTTTAATTACCGGCACCGGCACTATCGATGTAGGTAGCGGCACGCTGACCAATGCTGGCACACTGAGACCCGACGGGGGGGGAGCTGATCTGACTGGCTCGCTGGACGTTGCCGGTAATTTTGTGCAGACCAGTTCAGGTATTTTGGACATGCAATCCGAAGGCATGGCGGCTGGTCAGTTTGATACGCTCGCCGTATCGGGCTCGGCTACCTTGGGTGGCACACTGAATGTGGCGGCCATCAACGGATTTGTGCCCGTGCCAGCGCAGTCGTTTGGTTTGATCAGTTACACCAGTGGCAGCGGCAGTTTTGCCACACTTAACGCGCCAGACTTTGCAGGCATGTCAGTTGTTCTTGGCGGTTCCCTTGCCACTTTGCAAACGGTGAGCGGTTGTGCAGTGGACTATTGCTGGGTCGGCACCAGCGGCGATTGGGGCGACATCACCAACTGGAACACCAACTCGGTGCCGACATCGGGCCGGGTGCTGATCAATGTCGCAGGCAACCAAAGCATCACCTACGCCTCGGGTGTTTTGGGTCTGACCCAGTTGCAATCGGATGAAAATTTCATTGTTTCGGGCGGCGCCTTGACCATCTCTGGCACCGCAGCATTCAATCAGGCGCTCACCTTGTCGGGCGGCAACGTCACCCTGAACGGCGCTTCTGCCATCAACACCCTGAACCTTGGCAGTGGCAGCTTCACGGCGGGTGCGGCGGTTGCGGTCGGCACTTACTCGCAGACCGGTGGGTTGCTCACCGGTGGCGGGACGTTAAGCGTGGCCAACGCCTTTTCCAAGCTGGGCGGCACCATGGCTGGAACCGGCTCGACAATTTTGGGTGCGCCCATCAGCTTCAGTGCAAATGCTTTC
>JANOVW010000054.1:0-4038 GCA_031417575.1 Rhodoferax sp.
AACAGGTGACATCGCAACCCTGCGCCATTGCTTTTGAATTGGTATGTATTGGCGGTTGACGACCAGACACCGCAGAACCAATGAGAGCACCCCCTCAGAAACAAAAAGGGCTCACCGAAGTGAGCCCTTTTTGCAGCGGAACACCGCCATTTATCTGGTTGCGCGAGAAGGATTTGAACCTCCGACCTTTGGGTTATGAGCCCAACGAGCTACCAAGCTGCTCCATCGCGCGGTAAGGGGTTATTCTAGCACGGTTGCGCTGTGTAACCGGGATAGTTTTGCATCATTTATGCTTGCGCTTCGTCCGCTGCGCCAGCTTCTTCAACTACCGGGCGATCCAGCAGTTCGACCAAAGCCATCGGAGCGTTGTCGCCTACGCGAAAGCCCATTTTCAAAATGCGGGTGTAACCACCAGGACGGGTCTTGAAGCGCGGGCCCAACACATTGAAGAGTTTGGTAACACTGTCACGATCACGCAAGCGATCAAATGCCAGCCGGCGATTCGCCAGCGTTGGCACCTTGGCCAATGTAATCATGGGCTCAATCACCCGGCGCAACTCTTTGGCTTTCGGCAAAGTCGTTTTGATGGCTTCGTGCGCAATGATGGAATTCATCATGTTGCGCAGCATGGCAAGCCGGTGCTCGCTGGTGCGGTTGAGTTTTCTGAGTCCGTGTCCGTGTCGCATGATTTTTCCTTTATTTATTTGATCCGGCAGCCGTTTCAGGTACTGCCAGTGGTTCGCTCTTACCGAGCGAGCCGTTGTACCGGCACCCTCATTCCCGGGGCCGACTGACGATGAAATGAAAATTCAGTGATGAATTAGCGTTTTTCCAGAGCCGCTGGTGGCCAGCTTTCCAGCTTCATTCCCAAGGTGAGGCCGCGGGATGCCAGCACTTCCTTTATTTCATTGAGCGATTTACGGCCCAAATTGGGGGTCTTGAGCAACTCGTTTTCGGTGCGCTGAATCAGGTCACCGATGTAATAGATGTTCTCGGCCTTCAAGCAGTTGGCTGAACGCACAGTCAATTCAAGCTCATCCACCGGACGCAACAGGATCGGGTCAAACTGGGTGTTACCACGGGGTGCAGGTGCATCAAACGCAGCCAACTCACTGCCTTCGAGTTGCGCAAATACCGCCAACTGCTCCACCAAAATCCGGGCTGAAGTCCGCACCGCGTCTTCTGCCGTAATGGCACCATTGGTTTCGATTTCAACGACCAGTTTATCCAAATCGGTACGCTGCTCGACACGAGCGCTCTCAACCGTATAGCTGACGCGTTTAACGGGTGAAAACGAAGCGTCCAGAACAATACGTCCGATCGACTTGGTGGACTCGTCGCCGTGACGGCGCATGGAGCCGGGCACATAACCACGGCCTTTTTCCACTTTGATCTGCATGTCCAGCTTGCCGCCATGCGACAAATTGGCAATGACATGACCTGGGTTGATGATTTCCACATCATGCGGGGTTTGAATATCGCCCGCTGTGACAACGCCTTCGCCATCTTTGCGCAGGCTTAGTGTCACTTCTTCACGGTTGTGCAGTTTGAAAACCACACCTTTGAGGTTCAGCAAAATGTTGACGACGTCTTCTTGCACACCATCAATGGATGAGTACTCGTGCAAAACGCCGGCAATGGTCACCTCAGTCGCTGCATAGCCAGGCATGGAAGACAACAAAACACGCCGCAGCGCATTGCCCAACGTGTGGCCATAACCACGCTCAAAAGGCTCCAACTCAACTTTGGCACGGTTCAGTCCAAGTTGTTCAACATTAATGGCTTTGGGTTTTAGCAGATTCGATTGCATGCAGACTTCCTCTCAATACCCCCGGCTCGTTACACCGGTAAGGCTGGTGAAGCACCTGATCAGCCTCTACAGGCTATTCAGGGACGGGATTGGAAACAAATAACTAGACAGCGACTCAGAACGAGTCGGTTAACGCGAGTACAACTCGACAATCAGCGATTCGTTGATGTCGGCAGCAAACTGGTCACGGTCAGGCACTTTCTTGAAAATACCTTCGGCTTTATCGATACTGACATCGACCCAGGCGGGCATACCCACTTGTTGGGCCAATTGCAAGGCTTCAACAACACGATTCTGCTTTTTGGATTTTTCACGAACCGCAATAACGTCGCCGGCTTTAACCTGGTACGACGGGATATTGACCGATTGGCCATTCACCGTCAGCGCCTTGTGAGAAACCATTTGGCGGGCTTCTGCACGGGTCGAACCAAAGCCCATGCGGTACACCACGTTGTCCAAACGCGATTCCAACAGGAACAACAAATTGGCACCGGTGTTGCCTTTGCGGCGATCGGCCTCGGCGAAGTAACGGCGGAACTGGCGCTCCATCACGCCGTACATCCGCTTGACTTTTTGCTTTTCGCGCAACTGCAAGCCAAAATCAGAGGTGCGCGCACCTGAGGTCCGGCCGTGCTGGCCTGGCTTGGAATCAAATTTGGCCTTATCCGCAATCGAACGACGAGCGCTCTTGAGGAACAAGTCCGTGCCTTCACGGCGAGAGAGTTTGGCCTTGGGGCCGAGATAGCGTGCCACGTGAACTTCCTTTATGTCATCTTCCGCAGAAAACTGCGGGAGCTACCAACCTCGGTTGATAGCGGTGGGCTTTTTAAAAAACCGAACCCATCGGGGTTCAGCTACATCCGCCGCTGATTGGAGCAATCAGATGCGACGACGTTTTTGCGGGCGGCAACCGTTGTGAGGAACTGGCGTTACGTCGGCGATCACGTTGATACGAATACCAAGGGCAGCCAAAGCGCGCACAGAGGACTCACGACCTGGCCCAGGACCCTTGATCTCAACATCAAGGTTCTTGATGCCTTGTTCAATGGCCGCGCGACCTGCCACCTCGGATGCAACCTGAGCAGCAAACGGAGTGGACTTTCGCGAACCCTTGAAACCCTGACCACCCGAAGATGCCCAAGACAAAGCATTGCCTTGGCGATCCGTGATGGTGATGATGGTGTTGTTGAACGAAGCGTGCACGTGTGCTACGCCGTCTGCAACATTTTTGCGAACCTTTTTGCGCACGCGTTGTGCGGCGGTATTGGTAGGAGCTTTTGCCATGGTGGTCCTTCAGTCCTTGTTATTTTTTCAGCTGAGCAGCGCCTTTGCGCGGCCCTTTGCGGGTACGCGCATTGGTACGCGTGCGCTGGCCACGAAGGGGCAGCCCGCGACGATGGCGAAAACCGCGATAACAACCAATGTCCATCAAACGCTTGATGTTCATCGTGGTTTCACGGCGCAAATCACCTTCAATCGTGATCTTTCCGATTTGATCCCTGATTTTTTCCAGATCACCATCAGTCAGATCTTTGACCTTCTTGGAATAAGCGATGCCACATGCTTCGCAAATTTTGCGAGCGCGCGTGCGGCCAATGCCGAAAATTGCCGTCAGTCCGATTTCGGAATGCTGATGGGGCGGGATGTTAATGCCAGCGATACGTGCCATGTTTTTCCTCTAAATCTCTCACCAAATGACGTGCATCAACCCTGGCGCTGCTTGTGGCGCGGATCTGTACAGATCACGCGGACAATGCCTTTGCGCCGGATAATTTTGCAGTTACGGCAAATTTTTTTGACCGAAGCCGAAACTTTCATTGCTCTCTCCTAAAACTTGTCTAACCTGAAACCAAATCGCAATCAGTCAGAGACGATCAAGACGATTTGAAGTTCGCTTTTTTCAACAACGACTCATACTGCTGCGACATCATGTAATTTTGCACTTGAGACATAAAGTCCATCGTGACCACCACAAGAATCAGCAAAGAAGTCCCACCAAAATAGAAGGGCACGTTGTATTTCAAAATCAGGAACTCGGGCAACAAACACACCAGCGTGATGTAAATGGCACCAGCAAACGTCAAACGAAGCAAAATCTTGTCGATGTATTTAGCAGTTTGGTCACCGGGGCGAATACCAGGTACAAACGCGCCGCTTTTCTTCAAGTTATCTGCGGTTTCACGGCTATTGAACACAAGTGCCGTATAGAAAAAACAGAAAAATACAAT
>JANOVW010000055.1:0-1869 GCA_031417575.1 Rhodoferax sp.
GAGTTCCGGATCCAGCGCAATGGCCCGGGCCAGCGCCACCCGCCGTGCCATTCCGCCAGAAATCTGGCTGGGCATCAAATCACGCGCACCGCGCAGGCCCACTGCGCCCAGCTTCATCAGCACAATGTCGCGAATCAGTGCCTCTGACAAGGCGGTGTGCTCCCGCAAGGGAAAAGCCACGTTGTCAAACACGCTCAAATCGGTGAACAAGGCCCCAAACTGGAACAACATGCCCATGCGGCGACGGGCAGCGTACAGCCCGGCTTCGTTGAGTTTGCCGATGTCTTGCGGGGCAACCGAGGCCTGGCCCGTGTTGCCACCGGCAGAGGCGTTTGCACCCACAGCGCCCGCTTCACCCAAAGGCCGCGCCAACAACAATTCACCCGATTGCGCCCGGTATTGCCCGCCAATCAGCCGCAACACTGTGGTTTTGCCGCCGCCTGATGCCCCCATCAAAGCCGTCACCTTGCCGCGCGGAACACTGAGCGAAATGCCGTCGAGGATGACCCGGTCACCGTAACCGAAGGTCAGGTTGTTGAGTTGGACGAGGGTGCCGCCGCCGGGATTCGCTTTAATCATCATCCGCAGCTTCCGGCGAGCGATTCATGCGAAGGCGACATAACCAAAGGCAGACGCTCAAGCTCAACCCGGCGTGCGAAAGCCCCGGTTAGCCGGGACGCCTCAACAACGTCAACACGAAACGGCAGGTCACTGGCTTCAAATGCATCCTGCATGGCCATTCGCTCCCGCCAATTCATCGGCTCAGAACCTGAAATCAGAATATCAAGGTCAGAGTAGGGACGAGCGTGGCCCGTGGCTCGTGAACCAAATACCCAGGCCCGCAGACCATTCGGTGCCAATCGGGGACCTAGCGCACGCCTCAGAATCATTCGAACCGAATCAAGTTGCTTCGGCTCCAGGCTGATCGAATGATGGCCTGATGCGCTTTGCTTCGCTGTCATCATTCGGCACCTCCAGCAATTGTTTTTTCCAAGTGTTCGAGCAAGCTTTCAGCACTTGCCACAAATTCAACCGCCTGGACCACCAGTGCCTGAGCCCGCTCATCATCGTAGGCATGGCTGGTGCCATTACGCATGTCCCTCCAGTGCCGCCAAACATCCAGCTTCATCGGAAACCCCGCATCCATCGCCCGGCGCAGCAAATCGCTGAAACTGAGATCGGTGACCAAATCGGCCGATTCGGCCCGCTCGATCAACACCCGCCGCGCTGCGCGTACAGACAACTCATAGGTGTATTCAAAACTCTGAATCACTGCGGAACGCAAATGCGGTTTAAGCGCGTCATCAGTAGCTCGCTCAGCCCAAAAAACCAAAGCCCCCCTCAACTGCGCCAAAGCCTTGCGCAAGGGATTGAGATCAATTGAATTACTGTGCATTTGCATTTATTTGCCTGAGGCGGGAACCGAATTAAGTTCGTTCCGCACCATTGTCAGATTTTACGAGGATGCTGCCGGGAGGTTTTAGCAGGGCGAATATGCACCTACCCACGCTACACTCAACAAAGGTCGACTGGACGGCCGATTCAAAAACATTCAAGGAGATTTCATGGTTTTCAGTAACGGGCTGTTGGGCGCATTTGCAATCACGTTGGCACTTGTTTCGGGTTGTGGAGGTGGTGGTGGAGGCGCCGCACCAACGGTCGCGGCAGATACCAGGCTCAGTTCGGTGGCAACCTTGAGTTACAAGGCAAAAACCAAAGCAACCAAAGAATTCACACCGTGGGAGCAGATCGAGCTGGAAGCGGTTGTTACCGGAAACATTGGCACCGCAGTGCGTTCTTTTTCAGTTGATCGTACCCTTCCGGCAGGACTTACCCTCAATGCTACAACGGGTGCCATTTCAGGTCTTG
>JANOVW010000056.1:0-20193 GCA_031417575.1 Rhodoferax sp.
GCCGTTTCAAGCAGGTCTTCAATGGCGGGCAGTTCTTGCATCATGCGCGCCAGATCAGCATCGCCCTGGACTTCACTGACGACCGTTGCCGCGCTGGATTCACCTTGGGCATAGGCCCCACTGATTCGCTGTGCCAGCGCGTCGGGCTGACACATGATGACTTTGACAGGGCCCAACTTGCGCATCACTTCACTCATCGCGGCGGCAGCACAATCGGGTCGCACCAGCAAGGTCAGATCACCTGCGTCATCCTCCACCAGCAATTGATGGCTGCGCGCAAATGCATAAGGCAACGGATACCGCATCGGCAGCTCGGAATCAGCGTTGGATGGCAGGTGCCGTGCCCGGCGGGCGGGGCAATACGCCGGGCAATACCGGCGCTTCGTTGATCGGAACGGCAACACTGGGCTCTGGCTGCGCAGCTTGTTGTTTGCCACGCATCAAGTCGTAGCGATCCATGGTGAGCGCATCGGCGCTGCCTGCATCCCGCATCACAACTGGCCGGATAAAAACCATCAAATTGGTCTTTTTGCGGCTGCGCGTTTCCGATTTGAACAGCGCACCCAATATCGGAATATCTCCAAGCCCAGGTACTTTTTCTTCATTGCCAGCGTATTCATCTTGCAACAGACCGCCCAACACCACGATGGAACCATCATTCACCAAAACGTTGGTGTCGATGGAACGCTTGTTGGTGGTGGGCCCGTTTGCAGCACCTACGGTTGAGGCTTGCACGCTGGAGACTTCTTGCGAAATAGACAGCCGAACCGTACCGTTTTCGCTGATTTGAGGCCGAACCTTCAGCGTCAAGCCAACGTCTTTGCGTTCAATCGTCTGAAACGGGTTCACCGTATTGCCACTCGAGTTGTTACCGCTGTTGGCATAGGTGCCTGTGACAAAGGGCACGTTTTGTCCGATCACGATTTTGGCCTCTTCGTTATCCAGGGTCAGCAGGTTCGGCGTTGACAGGATATTGCCGTCGCCATTGGCCTGCAAGTAACGCGCCAGAAAACCCAAAACGTAGATGCCATTCGTACGCTGCGCCACACCCACGTTCAAACCCGCGCTGGGTGCTACCGTACCAGCGCCCGAGGCCAATGAAATGATGTTTTGCCCGCCAATCCGGAAATTGGTCCCCAACAAACCGACATTCAAGTCGCCGTTTTGGCCCAGCAGGCCTTGCCATTGAATGCCAAATTCGGCCGCCTTATCAGCATTGACCTCAGCGATCAGGCTCTCGACAAATACCTGTGCCCGACGCATGTCCAACTTGTCGATAACAGCGCGAATTTGCCGGTATTGGGGTTCAGGCGCGGTAATGATGAGCGAGTTGGTTGATGGATCTGCCTGAATTTGCCCGCCGGTTGACGGTTGATTCGTTTGTGGGGCATTGGCGGGTGTTCCTGCCGCAGGCGCTCCCGTGGATGCCGTCGGGCTGCGGGCCTCGCCAGCCAGTGCCGCTCGCAAAGTTGCTGCAATCTTCGTGGCTTCGGCATTCTTAAGGTAAACCACGTGAATATTGCCAGCGTCGCCGGCAGTGCCGGCCGTCGGTTGATCGAGCTTGTCGATCAGCGACTTCACCAACGCCACCCGGGCAGGATTGGCCGCCCGCAAGATCAGGCTGTTGGACCGCGGTTCTGCAACCAGTGTGGTTTTGAACGACGCATCAGCAGCCTGACCTGGTGCCGCGCCAGCGGCGCCTGCAGGCGCATCAATGAGCCGCAACACGAGGGGCGCCAAATCAGATGCTATGGCGTGTTTTAACGTGATGATCTCAACGTCTGTTGCGTTGGATACGTCCATCGCGGCGATGATCTGCGCCAAGCGGCGCAAATTGTCTGCGTAGTCGGTGATCACCAACGAGTTGTTGCCGGGGTTGACATTGATGGTGTTGTTGGGGCTGATCAACGGCCGCAGCACAGCCACCAGGTTGTTGGCGGATTCAAAGTTCAGTTTGAATATTTGGGTAACGATCTGGCTGCCGGCAACCATCTTGCTGGCATCCCCCACCGTCACGCCAGCACTTTGCAACTTTGCATCCGCTTCCGGAACGATTTTGTCCATGCCGCCTGCATCGACCATGGCCGCGCCCTGCAATCGCAGGGCGGCAAGGAATTGGTTGTAGGCAACTGCAGGTGTTACCGGGCGTTCGGTGGTCAAAGTCAGAACGCCTTTGACGCGCGGGTCAACCACCACGCTGCGCCCCGTGATGGTGGCCATGGCGCGGGCCACGGCATCGATTTCAGCCCCTACAAAGTTCAACGTGATGGGTTCACCCCGTTTGAACGAGAGGCCGGTTGCAACCGTTGCAGCCGAGTTACCAGGCCCTGCAGCACCAGTCGCACTTCCAGTGGCAGAAACTGGCGGGGCGATGGCCTTTGCCGCAACTGCGGCCTGCGCAACAACCGGCATCGGTACCGCCAAGCCCTGGGCCCAAGCTGCTCCAGCCAAAGCACCCGTCGACAAGGCCAGCACCCCAAAGCGATTCAAAAAATACAATGAAGGCATACCGTTTTTTTAACCGAGTTTGATGATGGACCGCAAGCCGTCACGCCGGCCGATGATGTTTAGCAAATTGCTTAAGGCATCCAGGCGGTCTGCCTGGGCGCTGGCAACCCCCTCAAACCGCAAACGCCCGCCAACCCATTGCCCGCTACCGACCAATTGGAGACTGCCTTGCAGGGTTTCCAGTTTCAATGTATTCACGTTTCCTCCCTGCACGGACAGACGATAACTTCCCATTGGCTTGACAGTGCTCAAACGCGACGTCAAATCCAGTGCATCAAGCTGCAATTGACCCATCAGGATCATGCGGCTGTCAGACCAGCCCGGCCATTCTAATGAAAGCCCTTGTAACGAAAACACCAGTTGCCCTTCGGCCCGCACGGTGTTCCAGGGTGTTCCCAATCCCGCCAACAGGCCGGCTGGCCAATTGGAACGGTGATCTTCAAAAGCAACCAACAAGCCGCGCCATCTTGGCCTAATCTTTGCAATCAAACCCACATCCATGCAACAAGGAGAGGTGGCTTCAACCGTCCACTCGCCCCAGCCGGGCGTTACTTTCCATAACAAACGTCCCGGCAACGCGACCGCTGAATTGCTGCCTGAACCGCTGGAAAGGAATACCTGCGCCGAACCCGACCACACGGTTCCCGATGCGCCACCCAGCAAAACCTGCCCCCCCGTTGCGCGGTGCAGCCAACCGGCTACCCACTGCGCCGGCGCAAACCATAAAGTTGCCGCCAAAAACCCTGCCATGACACCTGCCGCCGCCCAACGCCACGGGGGCTGTGGCCCGAGACCAGATAGGGATCGGCTGCGCGCCCCAAGTTGCGTTGCCATCAAGGGGCCGCGGGCAACAGCATGACTACCCGACCGTCCCAACTCGAACTGCCCGCAGCAAGCGGGCCAGGGGCTCGGGTTAAGCGGACCTCAAGAGGCACCATGCGGGCATTTGCACGGGTGTGAACCAGCCACTGTGCCAAGGTATCAGGCGCTACACCCGTCAAAACCACCGTCGCCCGATCAGTGGTAAATTGGATTTGAGCCGCTGAGCCCAAAACCTGGCTGACCGAGGTTACCAGCAATCGGCGGGCTTCTTCAGGATTAAGGCGCGGCTGAGCCGCCAAGGCCTGCGCCTGCATCTTCATGGCTTGCATGTTTCGCAAGTCAAGCTCCAGCAAGGGTATTTGGGCGCTTGCATGGCGAAGATTGGCAAGCGCCGGTGCCAGCGCGCCCCACCACAAAAGCGCCAAACCAATCATGACCCCGGCAAGGCCAACCAGTTTGCGCTCTCGCGTAGCCAAACTCGTCCACAGACGGCTCACAGGGCCGACCACCGGTTCAGGCCGCTCGGCCGCCCGCTTCAGCCCGGATAGTGGCATCTGCGTCACTTTGTTTTCACCTGCAAAACCAACTCGTCGGAACGAAAAGAAATCTCAAGGCCAACCGACTTGAACTTGTCATTGGCTTCGGCCAGTTGCTTTGCGGAAAGCTGTACGCCTTTCACCCGCAACGACTGTCCACTGTAGTCAATTGCCAGGGGTACGCCGGTTTCCCCGGCTCCGGGCAAGTTGCCCAAAACAGCCAACAAGGCATCAAAATCACCGGCGGAGGGGTAACCGCTGTTTTGTCTCAGAGCGACCAGTTCCTTGCGCATTTGCACGGGGGCATCAACCACGTATTTCACAGCCGGAAAGGTCTGCACCAGCGCCTCGCGCATGGCCTGTTTCTGGGCTGCCAGTCGGCTGTTCTGAGCCCATGCCCAGGCGTTCAGTCCCAAAACCTGCACCACAAGCAACCCGACGACCGCCCAGCGCGCCGGACGCCAGCGCGGCGCACGCCACAAGTCACCTGCCGTTTTTGACACTTTTCGCCAGCGGCGAGAGCCGGGTGAGCTGGCCAGATCGAATTGACCCAAATCCCAAGGGGAATCTGATGCACTGAGCCAACGCTGGTTGTGCTGCAGCAACGTCACCGGGCGGGCAAACAACCGCTCTGCCAATTGCGCAACAGCCGGTTCGGCAGTGACTTCCCGGCCGACTTGCCATTGGATAAGGTCTGCAGTCGTTTGATCCAGTGGCATCGTCACCAGACTGGGCGCACCGGCTTCTCCCGCCTTGGCGCCGGGTCGGTTGTGGCTCCACACGACCCATGGCTGCTCATGGGTTCCCATGACGTGCAACGATGCCTCTGCTGACGGCGCAAACTCCGGCACGATACGCCCCACCGTGAGGTGATGTTGCTCCAGCGCCTGCAACCAGGCTTTGAGCCACTGGCGGTCACACACCGCAACCGTCACGGGTTCGGACTCCCGCGCCAATGGGCTCAATGCCAAATGCAAGTCGGCTGGCTCATCCAACACGTGTTCCTCGATCAGGCCCTCCATCACGGTTCGCAGGCGAGGCGAATCGCCTTGCGCCATCACACTTCGCGCCAGCGTACCCTTCGGCAGTTGCACCGCTTGCCAAGACAGGCGGCGAACCGGCACCACCACGACCACGTCATCGTGGGCAACAGCAGCCAGCAAAGACAACGCGGCTTGCGACTGGCGGCTGACCGTTGCACCGTCTGCCGTAACCAGGTAGTGAAGCAAGGGGCTGGCACCAGGCGAGCTTGTTGTGGCCATCGCAGCCGCAGGCGATCCTGCCGACACAGCGGCATCGTCTGGAAGAATGATGATGAGGGTGGTCATGGGGCGTTGCAGCCGGTCATTGTAGAGACGCTGTTTTGACCAGAGGTGGCAACGCGATGCGTTCGCGCCAAAGGGTTTTGATGTCCAGCCCGTCACGAACCACCAAGGAACGCTCCTGAACCACCAGATCATCCAGGCGCAACAACCCGCGCACCTCAAAGTAGCGGGATGAGACGCTGTGCTCGGTCTCCACCAGTTGATTCGGTGCATCGCCCAGAATCCGGGCGGCTTCAGACACGTTCTTGAAATGCGCCAGGGTTCGGGCGGTTACCAGCCGGCGCGCCAAGGCCAGATCGTCATTCGGCAAGCTGGCGTTGATGACTTGTTCTGAAGCCGTATTGAGGTTGACCAGCGTTGGTTCCGGCAACCAAGTGGCGTAAGGCGCCAAAACCCGCAGACTGACGGGCGAAAGACCCAGCCAGGTGAGCTGCTCATAACGCTGCGGCACCAGGGGGGCCAGGCTGGCATTGCGGTTATCCGGGCTGGTGTCAAGCGCGAAGCGCAGGTTTTCGGCTACCCGGGTCAGCTCTGCCGGATCAAGCCCCAGGCCATCAAATAACTTGGTGAAATGCGCCATGGCGGGCGCTGAAATTTTGCCCGCCACAACCAGGTTGCGCAGGTTCAGGCGTGATTGCAAATCAACGATCTGCCCGGCCATATGGGCTTGGATGATGTCTTTTTCGGTACCTTGCGTATCGGCCCCACCACCTGCCGCGGCGGTTTGTGCCGCAAAAAATGTCGTGAGTTTGGCCTCTTCAAGAGGTACGGCCCAAGGCTCGGCCAGATGGTCTGCCGGCCCTGACCGGGCATCTTCGCGCAAGATCAAGCGGGCCCAATCCAGCGCGCCCACCAAAATCCAGCCCGCCTGCACACGTCCGCGCGTAGCGGCTTCAATTTCAATGCTGCGCCACTGCTGCCATAACGCCGCCGCTGCCAGCGATGCCACCAAGGTCACCGTCACCATCGCCGTGATGATCGCCGCACCACGCTGCGATTGTGCCGAGTCGCAATAACCAGTCATGACTTGCCACCTCCCAAAATGGGTCGAATCCAATCGCGGGTCAAGGTGCCCGAAACGGCCTGACCTTCGGGCAAGGTCAGCACCAGACGCACGCCATCCGGCACCGGTGTTACGCCGGCAGCCGCTAGGCTGGCGCCCGCCGCGGCCAAGGCTGCCGCCACGTTTCCGACAGCCGAATTGCCAGATGCTGCCGCCACAGCGCCATCGGTTCCACTGCTGGAGAGCGGATTGGTCCAGGCATCACCCCGGTAAAAGAAAATCTGCCACTGGCTTAAAGGAACGATGCGCACTTCAAGCTGCCGTTCGGCATCACCCGGGTTTTGGGCCCATTGGGCGGCTTGCGCCCAGGCGGCTTGCAGTTCGCCCCGCGTGCGCAAAGTAGTGGATTGCCAACGCAACCATTGGCCACCGGCACCCAAATCGCGTCGCGACCAGGCCACCACCACCAGGCCATCCGCCGGGTCGACCGTACGGCGGGTCAGCCGCAGGGCACGGCCATCCCAGTCAAGCGCTTGGGCCTGCGGCAGCGTCACGATTGCATCCAGGTCGGCCCCCCATTGGGCCAGCCCGGCTTGCAAGCTTTGAACTTCATCTGCCCGTTGTTGCAGGCGCGTGGTGGCTTGGGCCATGCCATCCAGCCCGCGCCAGCTCAGAACAGCCATCAGCGCCATCACACTGACAGCAATCAGCAGTTCCACCAAAGTGAATCCAGGCTGGGCAACGCGAGGGGTGTGACGTGCCATCAAAAACGGCCCACCACGGTAGAAATTTTCAGCAGCGGTGTTTCCGCTGAAAAAACCTGCGCATCAACCTTGCGGAAGTTCGGATTGGGAGTCGGCCTGACGCTGAGCGCTACCGTTAATTGGCGCCCCGCCTGTTCACACGCCACCTGCGTGTCGCCGACCCCCGGCATTTGGCGCAGCAAGCGCACCTTCACCAACTCGTTTTCGGCGCACAGTTGCGCCAGCAACACGTCTGACTGGCGTTCGGCGTTATGCGTCATCGACATCGTGGCGCGCAGGCCTGCCGTAAGTGCAATGGCAACGATCGACAACGCTACCAGCACCTCCACCAAGGTAAAGCCCCGCTGCATGGCACCAGTATCCGGACTATCGAAACACGGTGTCATGACGAACGGCTCATGAACCGCTCACGATTGAGGCAAACAAGAACGCGCCAGCACATGCAGCAAACCTCAAGGTGCCTGCGCAGGCGTGTTTTGAACCGAAAAAGGCCGAACGCCGTCGGTCATCACGGTCAAACTGCGCGAAGGCTGGTTGCGCGCCACCAGCCTTATCTGCTGGGGCGCAATGATGGGCTCCGGCCCCAACAACACCAACCTGGCTTCACTCACCAGAATTTGGGCAGACAACCAGTTTCGCGGCAAACTGTCAGCCGCCAAACCGTCGAAAACGAACCCGTTGGGCGTGGTTCGCCAGCGCACAGGCACCCCGCTGGCCTGCGACCGCGCACGCGCCGATTCAAGCAAAGCCGCCAGCCGCTGCCCGTCCCGCTCCAGCGCAGATTGTTCAGAATCACGCAAAGCCAAACTCACCCCGCCTGAAACAATCGCCACGATGGCAAGTACCAACAGCAACTCAAGCAGCGTAAACCCGCGCTGGCGCATGGTGGGCAATCGAGAGGGCAACGGTTTCACGGCAAGACCGCGCCAAGACGACAGGCGACCCCATTGAGGGGCAGCGACCCGTGAAACGGTGAAACGTGGGGGCAACGGTTTCGCCGCCGGGCCGCCCCAAGGCGAAATGCGCCCCCTCGGGGGGCAGCGACCCGCGCAGCGGTGGAGCGTGGGGGCAACGTTTTCGCGGCCGGGCCGCCCCAAGGCGAAATGCGCCCCCTCGGGGGGCAGCGACCCGTGAAACGGTGGAGCGTGGGGGCAACGGTTTCGCGCCGGGCCGCCCCAAGCGAAAATGCGCCCCCTCGGGGGGCAGCGACCCGTGAAACGGTGGAGCGTGGGGGCCAGTTCACCAAGACCCAATATCCGCATTCTTCCCATCGCCCCCTGACTGCCCATCAGCACCGAACGACAACACGTCAATTTCACCCTTCACACCTGGGTTCAGCAATACGTAACCACGCCCCCACGGGTCATTGGGCAATTTGTCCAGATACGGTTTCCAGTTGCCCGGGATGGGCCCCGAAGTCGGTTTCGCCACCAATGCCTGCAAGCCTTGTTCACTGGTCGGGTAACGCTGGTTGTCCAGCTTGTAGAGCTTGAGCGCCTGCATCAGGTTGTTGACGTCCGTCTTGGCGGCGGTAGCGCGTGCGTCATCGGTTCTGTCCAACACATTGGGTACGATCAATGCGGCCAAAACCCCAATAATGACCAGCACCACCATCAGTTCGATCAGGGTAAAACCGCGCGCCACGCGCCCGCGCACGGCCTGATGGACAGGCCTGGCTGGCAGCCCGGTTGCCTTTACCTCGGGCAATGCCGCGCCTTGAAAATCCGAGTTTGCCGGTATTGCGCGCGACCGGTTGATTGTTTTGATTGGCATTATTTCCCTATTTTTCAAATGAATCCTGAATGATCCGGGCCGATTACCGCTTGAACCGGGCTCAAATTTCCAACCGCTGCACCTGATTGTTTTGGGCAAATCGGCTGGCTTGACACCCGACTGCATGTCCGGCCTTCCATCATAATCCCGCCATGCATCAACCTGGTTTGAACCCTGCAACAACGGGTAGCTGGTGGCCGCGACTGGCGGCCTTTGTTTTGGCTGCTTTGGCAGCAGCCAGCGCCACCTACTGGTTTTTGAAATTCCAGACGGGTTCTACACCCGGTGCCGCGGTGGTGATTGCAGGCGCAGGCGACCAAGTGATCAACCCGCCCGACACCCCGGTGTTGGCACGTGCATTGGGTGCAGACGCGGCCAGCGCCGTACGGGCAGCGCAACCCGCTAACGAGCCCGCACGGGTCAACGTGGTCAGCCGCATGGCGCTGCAAGGGGTTATCGCATCGGGCAGCCGGGCTGGCACGGCTTTGATCGCCATTGACGGCAAGCCCGCCCGGCCCTACCGGGTTGGGAGCCGGGTGGAAGGTGATTTGCTGTTGCAAGCTGTTACCGCCAAGCAGGCCCTGCTGGCGCCGCAACTGACCGGACCAGCCAGCGCGACGCTGGAGTTGACACCCGCCAAGCCTTAACTGGCGATTGAGCGTGAGTGGCCGCAGTAGCAGGGTCAAAAACCATGCAAAATATCTAATTTTAATAATTTAAAATAAAATAGTAACTTAATTTAACTAAAATTACTATAATATTAATAGCTATTTGTGCAATTATATATTCAGCAAAATTCATTTTTGCTAAAAATTAGTTTATAGAAAAGAAATTCTTTCGCTTTTTACAATCAATACCCAGCCCGAATCGTCACGCCTGTTGCAAAAACAACCGGTACACCGGGTTGCTGGTTTCTTCCACATAGGGGTACCCCAAGGTTTCCAAAAACTGCTGAAACGCCGGGTTGTCTGCCGCGGGGACTTGCAAGCCCACCAAAATGCGCCCGTAATCGGCACCCTGGTTGCGGTAGTGAAACAGGCTGATGTTCCAGCCGGGGCGCATCAAGCTCAAGAACTTCATCAAGGCGCCCGGCCGCTCGGGGAAGACAAACCGCATCAACCGCTCGTCTTTTGAGAGCGCACTGTGCCCACCCACCATCTGGCGGATATGTTCTTTGGCCAATTCATCGTGGGTTAAATCCAGCGTATCAAAACCGTGTTTGCTGAAATTCGCGGCGATTTTGATCGACTCGCCTTTGGCCGAGGTGGTCAGGCCCACAAACACATGGGCCTGCACGTTGTCGCTGATGCGGTAGTTGAACTCGGTCACGTTGCGCTGGCCGCCGGGCAATTCGCCGATCAGCTCACAAAACCGCTTGAAGCTGCCGCGCGCCTCGGGGATGGTGACGGCAAACAGCGCCTCGCGCTCTTCGCCCACTTCGGCCCGCTCGGCCACAAACCGCAGGCGGTCAAAATTCATGTTCGCACCGCACAAAATGGCAGCGTAGGTTTCGCCCCGGGTTTTGTGTTTTGCCACGTATTGCTTGATGGCCGCCACCGCCAGCGCGCCAGCCGGCTCCACAATGCTGCGGGTATCCACAAACACGTCTTTGATGGCGGCACAAACGGCGTCGGTGTCGACCGTCATGTAGTCATCCACCAGGTTGCTGGCCACGCGGAAGGTTTCTTCACCCACCAGCTTGACTGCTGTTCCATCTGAAAACAAGCCCACATCGGACAAGGTAACGCGCTTTTTGGCACTCACCGACTGAATCATCGCGTCAGAATCGTTCATCTGAACGCCAATCACCTTGATGCGCGGATCCACCGCCTTGATGTAGTTGGCCACCCCGGCGATCAGGCCGCCGCCGCCAATGGCGACAAACACGGCGTCCAGCCCGGCTCTGATTCGGGGCTTTTGCCCGGTTAAAGGGTCGGTTTTGTGGGCGATTTTGTGGCCCGATTTGGCGGCCTTGTCCGCCCCCAGGGTCTGTACCTGGCGCAGTATTTCCATGGCAATCGTGCCCTGCCCGGCGATCACATCGGGGTCATCAAACGGGTGGACAAACGTGAGCCCCTGCTGCTTTTGCAGTTCCAGCGAATGGCCATAAGCATCGGAATAACTGTCGCCAAACAGCACCACTTCGCCGCCAAAACCCCGTACAGCGTCAATTTTGACCTGCGGTGTGGT
The DNA here is from genome assembly GCA_031417575.1 of Rhodoferax sp. Lineage (GTDB taxonomy): Bacteria > Pseudomonadota > Gammaproteobacteria > Burkholderiales > Burkholderiaceae_C > JANYCG01. Next base: position 10,922 of record JANOVW010000056.1, read on the forward strand.
GGTGGGCATCACGATCACGGCGCGCGCGCCCAGCTTGCTGGCGCTCAACGCCACGCCTTGCGCATGGTTACCTGCGGATGCGCAAATAACACCCTGCTGCAACTGCTCGGCACTCAAATGCGCCATCTTGTTGTAGGCCCCGCGCAACTTGAAGCTGCGCACCGGCTGCTGGTCTTCGCGCTTCAACAACACCGTGTTGTGCAAACGGCGGCTCAAGGTGCGCGCGGGTTCCAGCGCGGTCTCGCTGGCCACGTCATACACGCGGGCGTTGAGAATTTTGGTTAAGTAATCGGCGGGCGACAGTGTGGGTAAACTCATGCGGCCATTGTAGGCGAACATTTTTTGCCCCGCGCGGGGCAGTTTAAGGACACATCATGGAATGCACCGTCAGCTGGACCGGCAACTCAGGCACCCGCTCCGGCATGGGTTTTTTGGCCGAAACCGGCAGTGGCCACACCTTGGTGATGGACGGCGCGCCCGATGCCGCCAAGCCCGAAAACGGTGGCCAAAACCTGGCGCCCCGCCCCATGGAAACCTTTTTGGCGGGCGCTGGCGGCTGCACCGCCTATGACGTGGTGCTCATCCTCAAACGGGGCCGCCACGCGGTGACGGGCTGCACCGTCAAACTCACCGGCACCCGCGCCGAAGTCGACCCCAAAGTCTTCACCGCCATCAACATGCACTTCACCGTGACCGGCATAGCGGTACCCGCTGTAGCGGTTGAGCGCGCTATTGCCATGAGCCACGACAAATACTGTTCAGCTTCCATCATGCTCGGCAAAACGGCCGCTATCACGACAAGTTTTGAAGTTTTAGAAAATTAACTGAAAAAATTAGCTTTTTTTCAATAAAAAATTGCACAATAAGCTATATTTATCATATTAAAATTGACTGTATTTTAATATTTAATTTTAAAAAAACATTTAAAAATAATCCGGCCAGCGCCGAACAGCCCGCGGCAAAGGTCACACCCGGTACGCCACCGTCGTCATCACTTTGGCGGCTGAACGCATCAGGCCCTTCACAACTTCAGGCAATTCCAGCGCACCCATCTGGTGCGCTTGCAGGGCATGGCCCGCCTCATCGTCACGCATTTGCGCCACGATGGCGCGGGAAGCCTGGTCGCTGGGCGGCAGTTTGGTCAAATGCCCCTGCAAATGCGCCTCCACCTGGCGTTCGGTCTCTTGCACAAACCCCAAGCTGATCCGATCGCCCAGCTTGCCAGCCACCAAGCCCATGGCAAACGCCCCGGCGTACCAAAGCGGGTTGAGGGCCGAAGGCCGCGCACCCAGCTCGTCCAGCCGCTCGGCCGTCCAGGCCAGGTGGTCGCCCTCTTCTTTGGCAGCCTGGATGAAATGTGCTTTCAATTTCGGGTTGCGGCTGGCCAAAGCCTGCGCGCTGTAAAGCGCCTGGGCGCATACCTCACCCACATGGTTGATGCGCATTAGCGCGCCCGCATGGGCTTTTTCGTCCAGCGTCAGGCCTTGCGCGCCAACCGACGCGCCATCGCCACCCACATTTGACGCCGAGGCCGCATGGCCCCGCAACTCAATGGGCAAAGTTGGGCAAGGTTTGCTGGCTGCCGTTTGGGCAAACAGGGTTCGAAAGGCAGATTCCAAGGCAATGATTGGGGCATCCATGGGTTGATTTTAAAGAATTGGGGGGAATCAGCCGCTGGCTGATTTCAATACCCGTGCGCACCGCCATCGTTTCGCGCCAAAGCAACATTTGTTGCACTCACACAACGAAACCCGCCTGATTTGGTAAATTTAGAGCCCTTATCTTTGCCAACCCCCAGCGGCTCTGTTTCAATACGTTCAACTTCCTTAAACAGGAGGTTGGCCCGGGGAGCCGAACCATCGAAACCTCTTTCGGCGCCCTATGTTTAACCTTGGAGAAATTTTCACATGAAAAAAACCCTCGTTGCTTTGGCTGCACTGTCAGCCGTCAGCGTTTTCGCTCAATCGTCAGTCACCATTTTTGGTACCGCTGACGCTGGCTTGGCCATCGGTAACGGTGCAACCGCCAACGTCATCGGCCTGCGCAACTCCGGCTTGGCAAGTTCCGCTCTGGGCTTCCGCGGTGTTGAAGACCTGGGCGGTGGCATGAAAGCTTCCTTCCACCTGGAAGGCTCTGCTTTGACCGACGCTGGCACCGGAGCTGCTTCCAACTCCAACAACCAGGCTACCGGCGCAACCGCTGGTCAAGCTGGTAACCAAGGTTTCACGTTCGGCCGTCGCGCCTACGTGGCACTGGGCGGTGGCTGGGGTGAAGTCCGTTTGGGCCGTGAGTACACGCCCCATTTCTGGAACTACACCTTCTATGATCCGTTTGGAACCAACGGTGTTGGCACCACGCTGGCACTGGCACAAAGCGCTGGCGGCTTCACCCAGGTTCGCGCTTCCAACGCCATCAACTACGTTGGCAATTTCAGCGGCTTTGGCGTCAACCTGATGACCTATTTCGGTGAGAACAACTCTGCTACCGTTGCACCCGCCAGCTCGTCAGACGGCAGCGGCTCCAGCCTGCGTTTGTCCTATGATGCAGGCGCTTTGAGCGTTGGCCTCGGCATGGGCAAAACCACCACCAGCGCCACCTCTGATGTCGGCTTCACCAACTTGGGCGCTTCTTACAACATGGGCTTCATGACCCTGATGGGTAACTGGGCCAAAGAATCCAACAACGTTGCTGGCGTCACCACCGACCGTACCGGCTGGACCCTGGGTGTAACCGCTCCTGTCGGCGCTGGCACTGTCAAGGCTTCCTTGTCACGCAGCACTGTCAACGCTGGTGCCAACCCAAGCGCCCAACAGTTTGCTATCGGTTATGTGCATGGTCTGAGCAAGCGCACCCAACTGTACGCAACCTTGGCTAGCGCTACCTCTGCAGACGGCGGCAACGTTTCCTTGAACGGTTCTGTTGGCCCAGCCAACGGCTCCGCTTCCGGTCTCGACCTGGGCGTGCGTCACTCCTTCTAATTTGACGGTGACTCAGGTTGTCATGACCTAAGTCACCTGATAATTGTGGTGTTTAAGCCACCAAGCTGCAAAGCTTGGTGGCTTTTTCTTTGACAGGGTGATTCGCATCACTAGAATAGCCTTTAGCGCTGAAACAGATCGTTTGTATTGGTAAGTATGCTTATCTGCTTTTCAAGGCTGTTCCGCTTTCTGATTTCTTTAACCCAGTGAGGACATGAATGAAAAAAACTCTCGTAGCTTTGGCGGCTTTGGCCGCAACCGGCGTATTTGCACAGTCATCGCTAACCGTTTTCGGCACGGCTGACGCTGGCTTGGCCATTGGCAATGGTGATGTCGCCAATGTGATCGGTCTGCGCAACTCCGGCTTGGCTAGCTCGGCACTGGGTTTCCGCGGTGTGGAAGACCTCGGTGGCGGCATGAAAGCCAGCTTCCACCTGGAAGGTTCAGCCAACACCGACAGCGGGGTAGGCCAGGCCTCCAATACCAATAACCAGGCTTCCGGCGCAACCGCTGCGCAAGCCGGCAACCAGGGTTTCACTTTCAATCGTCGCGCCTATGTGGCTTTGGGTGGTGGTTGGGGTGAAGTCCGTTTGGGCCGTGAGTACACGCCTCATTTCTGGAACTACACCTTCTATGATCCATTCGGAACCAATGGCGTGGGCACCACGTTGGCATTGGCCTATTCCGCTGGTGACAGCACGCAGGTGCGCGCATCCAATGCCGTCAACTACGTTGGTTCTTTCGGTGGCTTTGGTGTTAACTTGATGGGCTATTTCGGTGAACAAGCCTCTAACGTTGTAACCACTGCAATCACCAACTCCAGCAGTGCCGGAACCGGTGCCAGCATGCGTTTGTCTTATGACAACGGCCCGATCAGTGTCGGCCTGGGCTTTGGCCAAACCACCATTGGTTCTGCTGCTACCCACCGCGTGAAATACACCAACTTGGGCGCTTCATACAACATGGGCTTCATGTCCGTGATGGGCAATTGGGTTCGTGAAAGCAATGACATGACCGTCGGCACAACTGCTGACGGTACAGCCTGGACGTTGGGCGTAACCGCGCCGATGGGCTCTGGCACCTTGAAGGGTTCTTTGTCACACCGTGAGACCAATGCAGCCGGTGCGCCAGGGCACAACCAGTTTGCCTTGGGTTATGTGTACGGCTTGAGCAAGCGCACCCAGGTGTATGCCACCTTGGCCAGCCGCACTGGTACCGGCACACCAGCTGCTGGTACAACGTCACTTAACGGCTCAGTGGGTACCGCCAACAGTACCGCTACCGGCATGGATCTGGGCGTTCGCCACTCGTTTTAATGTGATGGCGGTTTCTGCCGTCCGCTCATGAAAACAAACCACCAACCTTAGGGTTTGGTGGTTTTTTTATGTCCACCTGAAAGTTATGTCACACACTGGGTTCACCGATAAGTTGGGTAAGCTAAAAAAAAGCAGATTTGCAGCCTGTGCGGTTGTGACCAGCCTGACTGTCGCTTGCTCACACGTCGCACCATTGCCCGATGCGCCCGTCAGCTCAATGGCCGTTCAATCGGTTGATTGGGCATCAACCTGGCATCATCATCAATTTCCGAGCAAGAAATCGACAGACTACCGCTTGGCAAAAATTGATGGCCGTGTCGCGATGAATGCCCGGTCAAACGGCTCGGCAAGTTTGCTTCGTCGAAAAGTCCACATTGAACCCGATCAGCTTGATCGGTTGAGCTTTTCCTGGAAAGTACCCGAACTGATCGCCTCGGCGGATTTGGCCACCCGAGATTTTGCCGATTCGCCGGTGCGAATTGTGTTGGCTTTTGAGGGCGACCGTGGCAAGTTTTCGCTGAAAAACACGCTGCTGTCAGACCTGGCTCACACACTGACGGGCGAGCCAATGCCCTACGCCACCTTGATGTACGTTTGGTGCAATACGCGGGCACCTGGCACCGTCATTACGGGCCCACGTACAGACCGCATTCGAAAAATCGTAGTTGAATCAGGCGCGGCCCATTTGAACCAATGGCTGGCTTACGAACGCAACGTTCGCGCAGATTTTGAAAAAGCATTTGGCGAACCGCCCGGCGCTTTGGTGGGCATTGGCATCATGACCGACAGTGATAACACCCGCAGCAGCACCCAGGCATGGTATGGCCCCGTCAAGCTGGCGAACCGCCCCTGAGCCCTGCGTCAGAACTGCTTGCTGACAGGGTTTTATGCTACCTTATGTCCCTGATTTGCCTTGAATCATGGTTAGTCCCGTACCCACGCATTGTTTGCTCTGTTAGATTCAGCATCGGGTTTTAAGTCTCTTTTGCACTATTGAACGCTTCCGCGACTGCCCTTTTTACGACTCCTTTCGACACCCGACCTGCCAGCTCATGTTCGTTTTTATTTTGCAACGCCTGATTCAGGCCATGGTGGTGATGGTCGTCGTGGCATTTATTGCGTTCATGCTGTTCCAGTATGTGGGCGACCCCGTCGTTTTTTTGCTCGGGCAAGATGCCCAACCCGACCAGATCAAACAACTACGGGCTGATTTAGGCTTGGATCAGCCCTTTTTCGTTCAGTACCTGCATTTTTTGGGCAACGCCGTTCAGGGTGAATTTGGCCTCAGCCTTCGCCAAGGGTCCAAAGTATCGCGGCTGATCGCCGAGCGCTTTCCGGCCACGTTGGAGCTGGCATTGGTCGCGGCCACCATGGCATTGGTGATTGGTATTCCCATGGGCGTTTACGCCGCATTGAAGCGCAATTCAATGCTTAGCCACCTGTTCATGACGTTGTCACTGATCGGCGTATCGCTGCCCACCTTCCTGATCGGCATTTTGCTGATTTTGATTTTCGCCGTGGGCTTGGGCTGGTTGCCCAGTTTTGGCCGGGGCGCTACGGTTCAGTTGGGGTGGTGGAGCACTGGCTTGCTCAAAGCCGACGGCTGGCAGCACATCATCTTGCCGGCCATTACCTTGGCCATTTTTCAGTTGACGCTCATCATGCGCTTGGTGCGGGCTGAAATGCTGGAAGTACTCCGTACCGACTACATCAAATTCGCCCGCGCGCGAGGCTTGTCCAATCGCTCCATCCATTTTGGCCATGCGCTCAAAAACACGTTGGTTCCGGTGCTCACCATCACCGGTTTACAGCTCGGCGGCCTGATCGCTTTTGCCATCATCACTGAAACCGTGTTCCAGTGGCCCGGCATGGGCTTGCTGTTTATTCAAGCTGTTACGTTTGCCGATATTCCGGTGATGGCTGCCTATTTGTGCCTCATCGCCCTGATTTTTGTAATGATCAACCTGGTGGTTGACATGCTTTATTTTGTCGTTGATCCGCGCATGCGGATCGGAAAAGTTGGAGGCCATTGATGACAGCTGAAACGTCTTCTTCAAGATTGGGTGTGACAGGTCGCGCATTCGGGCACATCGCCACGTTTCACCCGGAGTTAACCGCATTTCGGCGTGATTTGCACGCGCACCCTGAACTCGGCTTTGAAGAGAACTACACCGCCAAACGGGTTGCCGAAGGCCTCAAGTTGTGTGGCGTGGACGAAATTCATACGCAAATTGGCAAAACCGGTGTCGTCGGTATCGTCAAAGGCAAATCCAACCTCAGCAAGAAACTGATTGGCTTGCGCGCCGACATGGATGCCTTGCCCATGACCGAGCACAACGAGTTTGGCTGGAAATCAGGCAACACCGGCCGTATGCACGCATGTGGACATGATGGTCACACTGCCATGTTGATGGGCGCAGCCCGTTACCTGGCTGAAACGCGGAATTTTGACGGCACAGCCGTGCTGATTTTCCAACCCGGTGAAGAAGGTTTTGCAGGTGCCCGCGCCATGATTGAAGACGGCCTGTTTGACCGGTTCCCGGTGCAATCGGTCTACGGCATGCACAACTGGCCCTCCATGCGCCCCGGTGTGATCGGCGTGAACCCGGGCCCGATGATGGCCGCGGCCGACCGGATCACCATCGAAATTACCGGTGTAGGCGGCCACGGGGCCCACGCTTACCAAACCATTGATCCGGTTCTGGTCAGCGCGCACCTCATTACCGCCATTCAAAGCATTGTTTCTCGCAACGTGCGCCCGGTTGACAGTGCGGTGATCAGCATCTGCGCGATGCGTGCAGGCGAATTGGCCGCCGCCAGCGTGATTCCCGGCAGTGCTACTTTGGTTGGCACGGTGCGCACCTTTAATCCGGCGGTAAAAGCCACGATCCAGAAGCGGCTGAAAGAGCTGGTGACCGCTGTGGCACAAGGTTTTGGTGCCACTGCCACGGTAACTTACGTAGAGGGTTACCCCGCCACTATCAACACAGCCGATGAAGCCGGTTTTGCCGCCGATGTTGCGCAAACCCTCGTGGGTGCCGAGCGCGTGGTACGCAATATGGATCCCAGCATGGGCGCTGAAGACTTCTCATTCATGCTGCAGCACAAACCCGGTGCATACTTGCGCATAGGCCAGGGTGAGGTAGAAGCCGACGGCAGCGCTGGTTTTGGCAGTTGCTTCTTGCACAATAGCCGTTACGATTTCAATGATGCGATCTTGCCTTTGGGCTCGGCGCTGCACGCCAGCCTGATTGAACAGGGTATGCCGTTGGCTGGCGCTTGATTCCAGGGCCGTTTGAAAACCAAGCCCCTTGATAACCAACTTTTACCCTTTTAATTGCTTTAACCGGAGACACCCATGAACTTTAGAAAAAAACCACTTAATGTTCTTATATCAATTGCACTCGCAGCTAGTAGTTTTATAGCTTCTGCCGTCACCGTACGAATCGCCAACCAAGGCGATGCGCTATCGCTCGACCCACATTCACTGAACGAATCGCTGCAAATCACCGTGCTGCGCAACATTTACGAGCCGTTGGTTGACCGGGGCCCGGATTACAAACTGATCCCCCGCCTGGCGACCGACTGGAAACAAACTTCACCAACTGTCTGGCGCTTCAACCTGCGCAAAAACGTGCAGTTCCACGATGGCACCCCCTTCACTGCCGATGATGTCATCTTCAATTACGAACGCGCCAAAGACCCCGGCTCGGACATGAAAACTTATGTCGGCATCATCAAGGAAATCAAGAAAATTGATTCCCACACGATTGATTTTGTAACCACCACGCCCTTCCCCATCTTGCCTGAGCTGTTTTACGGCTGGTTGCAAATGAGTAAAAAATGGTGCGAAGACAACCAGGCCACCAAGCCGGTGGATCGGCGCAAAGGCGTTGAAAACGCGGCCTCATTCCGCGCCAATGGCACTGGCCCCTACCGCGCCCGAGAGCGCCAACCCAACGTACGCAGCGTATTTTCCCGTTCGGGCAACTACTGGGGCAAAGTCGAGGGCAATGTGGATGAAATCGTTTTCACCCCCATTGGCAGTGACCCGACCCGTGTAGCGGCACTGCTGTCGGGTGAAATCGATGTGATGGAGCCCGTGCCCGTGCAAGACGTGGAACGCATCAAGGCCAATGCCAACCTGAAAATATTGCAAGGGCCGGAGCTGCGCATCATTTTCTTGGGCATGGATCAAAAACGCGATGAATTGCTGTTCTCCAATGTCAAAGGCAAAAACCCGTTCAAGGACAAACGCGTGCGCCAGGCGTTCTTCCAGGCCATTGATGAAGATTCCATTGTCAAAAACGTGATGCGTGGTGCGGCGGTGCCCAGCGCCTTGTTGTTCCCGCCACAGGTCAAAGGATTTGCCGCTGATCTGGCCAAACGCATGCCCTATGACCCAGAAGCCGCCAAAAAGCTGCTGACTGAGGCCGGTTACCCCAACGGGTTCGAGGTCAAACTGAACTGCCCGAATGACCGCTATGTGAACGATTCTGAAATCTGCCAAGCCGTTGCGGGCCAACTGGCGCGTGTCGGTGTCAAGATCAACCTGGAAGCCGAAACCAAAGGCACCTATTTCCCCAAAATCTTGCGCCGAGACACCAGCTTTTACCTGCTGGGGTGGACCTCGAGCACAGTTGATGCCCATAACGTGTTGTACCCGATCATGTCGTCACCTGGTGAAGGTGGCCGTGGCCAGTTCAATGTGGGCGCCTACAGCAATGCCCGCATTGACGAGTTGACAGTCGCCATTGGCTCCGAAACCGACGACAAGAAACGCAATGATATGATCCGGGAAGCCCTCAAGATCCATCAAGATGACGTCGGCCACATCCCATTGCATCAGCAGGCATTGAACTGGGCGGCCAAGAAAAACATCGAGGTCGTGCAACACCCCGGCAATGAAATGCAGTGTCGTTTCATCAAGGTCAACAAAAAGTTGCACCGGGTGTCGCTGCTTCAAGACAAAAACCTG